>NZ_JAHDIG010000052.1 GCF_020630935.1 Bernardetia sp. | reverse complement strand
TTTATTGTAAAAATACTGCTCTGTGTGTCACAGAGCAGGGGTAAAGTTGTCTTACTGTTACATTAAATGTAAATTATTTGTGTCCGACTACTTAGGATAATGTAATGATAGTTTCAAAAAAATTATCGTTGGTATTTCTACTATTAAAAAACCAACGATACTCATAGGCTGATAAAAGGTAATAGAAATTACAAGTTCAACCATTCTTCAGCTTCTTGTCTTTCAGAAAAGTATCTTACATTGAAAGCAGCACTATTTTCTTCATCAAAAATTTGCTCTACACTAAGGGCAGCTATTACATCTTCACTCACAATAAAGGCGACTTTTTTAAGACAACCTTGCTCATTTTGTAATTTGTGGATATTTTCATCTGTCCATTTTTGAATCTCTGGATGGATGGTAAATAAAAAGTCTTTGGTATTAACAAGCTCTTTTTTTGGTTTGTGTTGGAGAAATAATTCACGAAACCCTAACATTTCGTCTTTGAATTCCTCTTCTGTCATTTCTTCACTAGTAGGAAACCAAGTTGCCTCTAACATAGAGTTTTCTGGATGAAGAGTAACTTCTATAAATTTGCTTTTGTACATAAACTGAAAAATTAAAGTGGATTGGTAGTATCTAAATTTAAACTTTTTTGTGCAGAAAAAAAAGGTATTTTTTTAAATTATGCTTATTAATCCGTTATTATTTTACTACCTACTTATTTTCAATATTTCTCTGTACAGCAAGGTTCAAACTATCTAAATCCAAACAGCAAAGATTACCAAGCGTTTTATAATCAAACATTTTATGAGGTTTGGTATAAATACAGCCATTGTCTAGTGGAATGACGGAAGCATTAGAGGAAATACTTTGTCGAATGTTTGAAAGTGGTGTAGGCGTGTGTCCGTGTATGATTTTTTTGCCCTGTAAAAGCTCTTTTTTTACTTCAAAACGACGAATGTAGAGCATCGCTTGAAAATCTTGAAATGGATTTTCTTTCCGAAAATCAAACCCTGCGTGAACTAGATGATAGTCTTCTAGCTCATAGTAGTAAGGCAATGATTCTAAAAAACGCTGGTAACGTGGTTTTATATTCATCTGCTCATCTACAATATTTTGATTTTTATTGATTCTTAGAAAACGCTTAAACGTACGTTCGTTGTACCTTTCCTTTGCTTCCAAAAGGTTGTATTCATGATTTCCCATAAGTGGAAAAACTTGAAAGCCACTTTCTTTCAAATACAAAATATAGTCTAGTACTCCTATGCTATCCAAACCTTTATCTATGTAATCTCCCAATAGAAATAAATGGTCGTCTTTAGTTAATTGTACTTTGTCTTCTACTAAGGTTTTGAAGGTCTTGCTACAACCGTGAATATCGCCTATTGCAAATCTTTTACCCTTTGGTTTTTCTTGAATTTTGATGTGTTTAATCTGCATTTTAGCATTTTTACTAAGTTCATTCTAATACATATACCAACTTCCATCGTGATAATAGCGATACAAAATAGGATTATGAATAGCATTTATTTCTAGCTCTTTTTCACCTTCATCTCCTTTTTTCCACTTTTTACCAAAAGATGTAATTTGCAACATCGCTTCATTATTTATCCATTTGGTTTCTATATTTTTAAATTCAAAACTTCGAAATACTTCTTTTAAGGCTTCACTTTCTAAAGTTTTATTACCAACAATCCAGCCCCATTCTCCCATTGTCAAGACTTGGTTGTGCATTGGTAGCGTTTGAAAACCTGCTGCTTGCATTGTTTTATCTATACAATCAAAGGCTTTTGCTGCGTAATAAGGGCTACCTGCTTGCGTAATCATTATTCCGTTTGGACGCAAATGTTGATAACAAAGTTGATAAAATTCTAAGGTATAAAGCGTATTTACCTCTATCGTTTTTGGGTCTGGAAAATCGACAATCATCACATCATAAAATACCATACTGTCAGCCAAAAATGTAAAAGCATCTACGTTACGGACTTTCACTCGCTCATTGTTAAGTGAGTTTTTATTAACTTTTGTAAGAACTAGATTTTCTTTTCCTAGCTTGGTCATAGAAGGGTCTAAATCTACAAGAGTAATCGTGTTTATATTGTCATACTTTAAAACTTCTCTAGCAGCACAGCCATCTCCTCCTCCCAAAATTAAGACATCAATTTTCCCTTCTTTTTTGCTTTGACTTCCTGCTTGAGTAGCAAACTGCATGACTGGATGAACAAGTGGTTCGTGATAAAGCCATTCATCGAAAGTGCTAAACTGCAAATGTGAGTTGAGATAGAGCCAATAATCATCTTTATACTGTGTCATCACTATTTTTTGATAACGACTTTCCTCTTCATAGACAATCTTATCTGTATAACGCTTTTGCTCTCCATAACGCACAATAGGCTTTGCACTTACCAATCCAAAAATAATTATTCCTAGTGTCAGAAGACTGATTCCTTTTAAATTTCGTTGCCATTTACCTTTAAAAAATGGCATCAATGTAAAAAGCACCAAAATCCCTACGGAAAAATTAATCAGCCCTAAAATGAAAGGAGTATAAGTTAGCCCAATATCAGGGCGACCAATAAATACGAAAAACATTCCTCCCACCAAAGAGCCATAGTAGTCTTTCTCCATTACAGAAGAAATATTGAAGCGCAACTCTTCATAGTTTTCATTGATACGAGTAACCAAAGGCACTTCAAAACCAATCAAGAGTCCAATCAGAATACTCAATGTATAAATTACAACTCCAATCCATTCGCTAACCGAAGCAACGCCATAAATTATTAGAGAACAAAAAGAAACTAGAATGGACAAAGCCAACTCACAACCAATAAAAAGCTCAATCAAATACCTCTTAAAAAACTGGCTAAAACGGCTTCCCAAGCCCATTGAAAAGAGCATTACTGAAACAATAAGCGTAAACTGTTTTACAGAATCGCCTAAAAAATAGGTAGCTAAAGTACATAAAACATACTCTGCTACAATTCCAGAGAGTCCAGTAGCAAAAAGAGCTACTTTGAGCGTACGAGAAGGTGTCCAAAAAGATTTAGAAGAAGAATTAGGAGAGTTAGGTATATTGTTATCCATTAGTGCATTTCAAAACTTATGTAGTATTATTAAAATCATTCAAAGTTCCGAAAAATAATCTACTTTCTAAAAACACTAAGAAATAGCAAATGTGCTAGTCTAAGAACTAGAAAAATTAAAATATAGTATTGAAAAAATTCAAAAATTATTCTTTTATGGCTTCTAAAGTTAATATATTTGTAATAGAAGAACTTTTGATAGTTTAACTTCTCATTTATTTACATTAATTACAAAATCATAAATAATGCAATACACAAATATCAAAGCCTTATGTTTGATGGGTTTGTTGATGTTCTCTACGAACATATTTATAAATACAGCAAAATCACAAACATTATCTTTTCATAAGTCTAAATATCATTTACCTAAAGGTATCACTACTGATGATATAGAAGCAGGAAGAGTTTGGTTTACGCTCAAACCAGAATACAAAAATGCTTTTGAAAATAGTAATGTACTTTCCAACCTCATTAGCCAATATTCTAGAACACCTCTTGAACAACCTTTTCCTCAAACACCACAGAGAAACTTCTTTAAAAAAACAGGAAAAGATAAAAATATATCAGGCGTAGATTTATCTTTAATCTATAAAGTCAATTTGCAAGAAAATATAACTATTTTCCAAATGATTGATGAGCTTATGGCTACAGGAATGGTAGAAATTGCTGAACCTATACCAGCAAATAAAATGTATTATACACCAAATGATACAGAAATTGCACAGCAAAATTACCTTGCAAATATTAAAGCATTTCAAGCATGGGATATTACCAAAGGAGATTCTACTGTGTTAGTGGGAATTGTAGATTCTGGTTTTGATTTTGACCATCCAGATTTAAAAGACAAAGTATATTACAACCAAAACGACCCTATTGATGGTATTGATAATGACAATGATGGATATATAGATAATCACTATGGCTGGGACTTTGTAGGAGAAACTGTTCCAGATGATTTTCAACTCATACAAGATAATAATCCTCAATTACCTTCAGCAGGAATAGATCATGGTATTTCAGTGGCAGGTTGTGCTGCAGCTTCAACAGACAACGAGCTAGGTGTTGCTGGTACAGGGTTTAATGTCAAACTTGTAAATACAAAACACTCTCCAGATGATACACCACAAAGTTTGAGCATCTACAATGGTTATGCTGGAATAATGTATATGGCAGAAACAGGTGTCAAGATTATCAACTGTTCGTGGGGCGGGTCATTTCCAAGTCAAATTGGAAGAGAAATCGTAAGAAAAGCAGTAGAAGACTTTGAGTGTTTAATTATTGTTGCAGCAGGAAATGATGGACAAAATTTAGCACAATTTCCAGCAAGCTATCCAGATGTAATTTCGGTAGCTTCTAGTGATGTAAGAAACAATGCATCTAGTTTTACTAATTATGATTATAGTGTAGATATTATAGCACCTGGTTCTGATATATTCACAACTTCTCACAATAAAGCAACAAGTGGACAATATGGAAGCACTTCGGGAACATCATTTGCTGCTCCTATTGTAGCTGGTGCGGCAGCTCTTACTTGGTCGCACCGTCCAGATCTTACACCTATACAAATAGGCGAACTCCTTCGTATTACAGCTGACCCTATTGATGGTAATTTACCAGAGCAATATGATGGTAAAGTAGGACACGGACGCTTGAATATGTTACGTGCATTACAAGAGTTACCAGTAGCTGTGCGTATGAAAAACTTTGAGTTTGTTCCTGTTAGTGGAGAGGGAATCCCTTATGCTGGTGATGAAGTATTCTTCAATGCTGAGTTTTTTAGTTATTTAGCTCCTAGTGAAGCTGATTTTAAAATTAAAGTTGAGACAATTGATAATAGCTTATCTCTAACCAGTGGAGATGTGATTTATGAAGGTGTTATTAACACTGACCAAAGCGTTAGCACTGAGAATCAAATTAGATTGATGGTAAATCCAAGTTTGGCAAACTTTGGTCTAGTTACACTACGAATTACTTATACTCAAGATGGTTATGAAGCAGAAGAGTTTGCTTCTGTGGCAGTCAATCCTACCTACCTTACAGTAAATCAAAATAATATCAAAACTTCATTAGATAGTCGTGGCACTATTGGAAGACATGAACAGGTAACAGCAGGTGAAGGTTTTGTGTATAATGGTGTACAAACACTTTATGAGTTAGGTTTGATGTTTACCTCTAGTGGCAATAAAATATCTAACACTGTACGTGGAGTCAATGAAACTTATGATAATGATTTTAGAATACTAAATCCTATAACAGCTTTTCCTCCTACTGATAATGAGCCTACAAAATATCTATGGCAAACAAAATTTGATGATGATGGAGCAGGAAGCTCAAGGTCATCTGTTGCTGTTACACAAACGATGCAAGTTTGGGAAGAAAACGGAGCAGAAGATTTTGTAGTAGTAGAATATGTATTTGAAAATTTAAGCAATCAGAATATTACAGGTTTTTATGCAGGGCTATATGGAGACTGGGATATTGGAGATGAATCAGGCAACAACCAAGCAGAATGGAAAAACAGCCTAAATACAGCTATTATATCTTCTAAAGTCAATGGCGTACCAAGAGTTGGAGTTGGTGTAATAGATTTATTTGCTGATAGAGCCAAATATTCACTCATTTCTAATGACCCAGCCTTTGCTGGCACTCCTTATGGCGTGTACGATGGCTTTACAGATACTGAAAAAATTGCTGCACTTAGAGGACACTCAAACACAAGTATTGGTCTGACAACAGGAACGGATATAAGTGCAACAGTTTCGGCAGGTTCTTATACAATTCCAGTAGGAGAAAAGATTGTAGTGGCATTTATTTTGGCAGCAGGAAACAACGAAGCTGATATTGCAGCAGCAGTTGATAAAGCAAACGAACTCTATACACCATCTATCGAAATTATAGAGCAACCAACAGGTATTGAGTATGAAAATGAGTTAGTAAGAGCTATTCGTGTATTTCCTAACCCTGCATCTAATGAAGTAAATATTGATGTAAGTGCATTAGATGTGAGTCGCTCACAACCTATTGAACTAACAGTATTAAATATTTTGGGACAGCAAATCAAGAAAGCTACAATTACACAAGGTCAGAATACTCTTAAAATAGATAGTCTTCCAGCAGGACAGTATATTTTAAGGTTCAATAATGGAACAACTATCGGTACAAAAACACTAATTATTAAGTAATTAGCTTGTTTTGACAAACAAAAAACAAAGACACCTTATTCAATTTCAATTTTGAATAAGGTGTCTTTTTATAAAAAAGACAAAACAAAATCCGATAATTGACGTTCTTATAAGCGAATCATTTTTTTATTATTCAAATTTTTTAAACTTTATTTTTATGAAAACAATAGCAAAATTTTTCTTCGCCCTTCTTCTAGTTACAATTATTAGTATTCCTTCTTTCGCTCAATCTACTGTCTCTTTGGGAGTAAAAGGAGGAGCAAATATTGCAACCTTTAGAGGAGAAGATGTAAAAGATTACGATAATCGTACTGCCTTCAACTTTGGTCTCTTATTAAACTATAGTGTGGCAGAAAAAGTAGGTCTTTCATTAGAAGCTGATTATGCTTCAATGGGGGCAAAATACGACGGCAGTATTTTGGGTATAGAAACAGGAGAATACACTACAAAATTAGACTATTTACGTACGTCATTATTATTCAACTATTATATGGGTACAAGTGAAATGGATGTTCGTCCTGAACTTTTTGTAGGTCCTTATGTAGGTTTCTTGATGGGTGCTGATAATAAATATGAAGATAACGACTATAATGATGTAAAAGACGCTTACAACGCTACTGACTTTGGTGCAGTGTTTGGTGCAGGACTACATTTGAGAGTAGGAGAAAAAATGTGGTTAGTACCTGATGTACGTTACAACTTAGGTCTTGTAGATATTTTTGATAACGATAATTTTGAAGGAAGAAATGGTGTCTTGTCTGTAAATTTAGGACTTACATTTCCTCTGAACTAGAATACTTTATATCTCAAAAAAAATAATAAAAATGCTTCAAGGTGATGATACTTTGAAGTGTTTTTTTTATGTCGTGCATTGAGGCAGTGAAAAAGATAGCATTACCAAGAGAAACCCTAACACAACCCAAAAAATATTTTTCTTAAGGAATACAGTCTGTTGTAGTTCTTCCGTCTCTCGTAATGCCTGTTGGTACTCATCACTTTGCATAGCTTTCTGTATCATATCTTTAAAATCACTACTTTGAATTATCTCTTCAACTATTTTATCCAACATCTCTTTTTGATAAACAAGATAATTTTCTAACTCACCTTCTTCATAAAGACCTCTTAGTTTTATAAACTCATAGTTTTCTTCTGAATTTTCTGATAAAATTTTCTCTATTTTCTGACGCTCAATAAAGGAGAGCTTACCTTTTATAAAATCAGAAAGCTTCTCTTCTGAAATTAATTCTTCTTCCTCATCGTCAAAATCTATTTCTTCTTCTTCACTTTTCAAATATTCTTGTAATAACCCCTCTTTATGTAAAGCACGAAGCTGAATGAACATATATTTTTTTTTCCTATCGGAAAGTAAACTCTTCTCTACTTTGTCAGTTTCTTCTTCACTTAATTTTCCTTCTACAAACTGTATAAGCACATCATCATTTAGTAAGAGCATTTTTATAATTTTTAAAGCAAAAAATAAGGGATAATAAAAAACTATTAACGCAAACTAAAATTAGAAAGTTATTGAATAGTTTTGAACCTTTAGATGAGCTAAATAAAAGAAAAAATGAACTATTTATCATAGCTCATTTTAATTAAATTGATATACAAAATTTTCATTACTCAATATCCAAAATTTTCATCTCAACACGTCTATTCTGAGCAGAATTAAACTTTACTAAAGGTTTTGTACCTCCATAAGCCTTTTTTTCAATTCTTGAAGGGTCAATTCCTCTATCTACCAAATACTTATACACAGTTTCTACACGCTGACGAGACAAATCCATTTGTTGTTTAGCGATACGTGCATAACTCGGATGCGAAGGGTGTGGGTCTTTGTCGGTATGTCCAGAAATCTCAATTCGCACCTTTGGGTTTTCTTTCATAAAATTGACAAGTGTTTGTACGCCTTCTGCATTATTGAGCGAATAACTTTTGATATTAAACTCAATATTTTCTAAGCTAATAGCTTCTCCCTTCTTAACTTCTTTTTTATTGAAAATAATTTTAGGAACTTCTATTTTGCCTATTTCAATAGGTTTGGTTTCAATTTTAGTATCAAGAGTTATCTCTGGCTTTTCATCTTGTAAATCTACTTCTGCCAAAACAGGTTCTGTCTCTGCTATTATTTCTGCTTCTTTTGGCACTTCTATTTTTTTAAACTGCATTTTGAAAAGTCCTTCTTTTGAAGTTCCTAGCCAAATATCGCCATTTATATCATACGCTAATGCTGTAACTGCACTTACCACCAATCCAGAATCTTGGTCATAAAAAATAGGCTCTGCTTCCTTAGAAAATTTGATTACACCTTCATTTCCTGCTATCCAAACACTTTCGTTTGGCGTAACCACCACATCATTAAATCTAAAGCTACTAGAGCGTGTTACTCGCTTTGACATCTGAAACATTTCTTGATTACAAACTAAAAACTGCTTTCCTTTCCTATTAAGTGCTGTTACACAAAGATTTCCGTCTGGTTTTAAGTCAATATGCAAAACATTGTCATAACCATAACCACTGTTGGTTACATCAAAAGCATCTCTAAATTTCCCATTTTTAATATTGAACATTCCTGCACTTGAACCTACCCAAACCACATCATCATTATCTACCGTAACAGCATTTATTTTATCGCTAGGAATATTGGGTTCATACTCTTGATTGTAAAGCGTTTTTTTGTTGTTGGCTGCAATATGCCACAGTCCTCCTTCTGCTGTAGCTATCCACTTTCCCCCTTTCGAATCTACATCAATCGCATTGATATAAAAACTTTTATTGCTAAATGTCGGAATTTCGGTATGCCAAATATATTCGCCATACGCATCTAAATTGACAACACTGACTACATCATTTGAAAATGTACCCAACCAAATTGTACCTTTATCATCGAAGCGAATAGAACTTACTTTGTCTATCAAAGAATCGTATTTTCCTGCTCTATTAAACGTTCTGACAGTAGAATCAGCATAAAAAGCCACCAAACCATTTTCAGTAGCCACCCATTTTGTATCATTTTGGTCGATAGCAATAGAATTGATTTGTCCTTCTGGAAAACCTGTTCTGCCCTTGCTTATGTTTTTAAATTCTACTTTTTCTACCACTTCTGCCGTCTCTGTATCTTGCCCAAAAGCAAGCATAGAAATCAAGAAAAAAAATAAAGTGAGAAATAAACTTTGTTGTTTCATATAATTAGTGAGTTATGAGATTTTTATTTGAAATAGAATATCCAATATTCATTCCTTTTATTTCAAGAACCATTTATCAATCCTTACTTCTCTCTCTAACTCTCCATGATTCAACAAATATTCTACAAACTGATGGGCAAAATATGGAATCATTGATGAACCTTTTGCACCAAAGCCATTGAAAATATGAATTTGCTTCAAAGTATTGTGTGTTCCAATAAGTGGCTTGCGTGTACGTGTAGCTGGACGTATTCCTACCTCCTGCTTTTTGATTTGATAATCCAAACTTAAAACAGACTTTAGCTTTGTCTCAATTTGTTGTTTTGCCTTTTCTGTCGGTTTTAGTGTCAAATCTTTATGGTCGTAGTTTGAGCCTGTACGGAATAATGTAGTAGAAGTTTTACCAACTTTGTCTTTCAAATAATTTTCTTTATTTTGAAATGGAACAAGCCAACAACCTTTATTTAGAATAATTTGATTGAGCTTTTCAACGAGTTCTTGATTAGAGTTTTCTAGCTCTATATGCAGAATTTCACCTTTTGCTGGAGCAAGAGGTAATTTTTCAAAAAATGGATTCACTTTGTCGGCAGCCCCTCTACAAAAAATAATATGCCTAGCTTCAATATCTTTATAGCTTATCTTATTATTTTCTGTATTTAGTTTATCAAAGTCAAATAGTTCTTCTTGGTAGGCATTTTTATCTATCAGATAATTTTTAATAGTTTCTAAAAAAATATCTGTTCGTAGATATCCACCATTTTTTATGAGCAACCCACCAAAATCATCGTTTACACTTTGTCCTAAAAAACGATGTTTAGGATAGATTACTTCTTCATTGACTTTGTCTTCATGAGCCGACCAATCTTGCTGTTGTTCTAGGTTTTGAAAAGGACGATAGACAGGAATATTGAAAAAAAACTTTTGATTAAACTTCTGTTCCAATTTGGGATAAAAATGATTGAGAAATGAAAATAGTTCTTTCGATTTCCACGTTCGAACAAGATTTCTACCTGTAATCGGATTACAAATTCCTGCTGCTACTTTTGAGCAATGTTGAAGGCTAGGCTGGTCTAAAACCAATACTTTTTTTTCTTTTTCCAAAAGTGTATGAGCCAAAATAGAACCTGCCAAGCCTTGCCCAATGATAAGATAATCTACTTTTTCATTCATTCTTTCAATGTGATTTACTTCATCAAAAAAGCATTGAGTTTTTCTATCGAATTAGTTTTATACGCTATTTTCTGATTTTCATCTAAGACCACAAACAAAGGCAAATTAGTAATATGATAAGTAATAGCAGCTTGTTGATTGCTAGAAAAATCGATAAATTGAAGATGAGAAGTAGGCAAAGAAGGAATGCTTTGCTTCCAAGCATCGCTATCTGAATCTAAAGAAATACCCACAAACTGATATTCTTTTGGCATTTTGAGTTGTTCTGAAATAGAAAACTGCTGCACTTGCGACAACGAATGAGGCTCAAACGATGCCCAAAAATAAAGAACCGTTGATTTTTTCTCTAGCTCTGCAATCGAAACAGTGTCGCCTTGCTTGTTTTGAAGGGTTGCAACATTTGGGGCAGACTGTCCTATCGATACTACTTTTGCTTGCTTGATATATGACTGTATTTGATTTGTCCAAGGAGATGTTTTGCCTTCTACTAATTTTTCCAAATTAGGTAAATAATCTTCCTCTAGCATATAATTTAAAGCCAAAAATGTACGTACAGCATAATCAATAGAATCTTCTGCTATAAATGCTTTATTGTATTTGTTCCACTTCTCATAATTTTTTTCATACTCATTCATCCTATCAGCGTAGGCTACTGTGTCTTTACTTTGAGAACTTTCAAGAACTTTTAATTGCAGATTTTTCGCAGCCTGTTCATATTCCTTAATTCCATTTCTGTATATTTCAAAATGAGAATGCGAACGAGAGCCTGTAATTTTTGCTTCAGAAAGTTTGCCTGCATCAGCTTGAATTTCCATTTTAGAAGGCTCAAAAAACACGACCAAATTATCAGAAGAAGAAAATGTATTGTCTGACTCTCTGATTAAAGTTAGGTAGAAAGGAGTAGGTTCTGTGATTTCACCTTTCAATTTGAATTTGTCATTTCGTTTTACAGCTACTTCGTAGAGAGGAACAATATCTTTGGTACTGATGTCTGAAACTACGAGTTTCATGTCTTCTTCTAGGTTATCTACTTTACCCTCCACCAAGTATTCATTTGGTGGTAGTTTTTTCTCACAACTAGAAAATAAAACAAAAGCAATAAAAAATACGGACAAAAAATAAAAAGTTTTTTTCATAAAAATTGAATCAACAGTAAAAAAATAAAATAGACTTTTAAAACCAATAAAGAACTCATTTTGTTGAGTATAAATTAAGCAAATTTATCTAACATAACGTTCTTCCAAAATATTGAGATGATGAATTTCGTGTCCTGCAATCATATATACTAAAGCACGAACCGACATAGGGTTATGATTTGCTTCGCCTACTCTTGCTGTTTCTTTGGCATCAAAACTTTTGAAAAGAGCGACTGAAGAAGCACGAACAACTTGATAACGCTCTAGCAAATCTGCAAAAGGAATAGTATCAAAATTAGCCTCTCTTACATATTCGTTTTCATTAAAACCAGCCAACGACTGTCTTTCGCCACGATAAAAAGACAAGGCACGATATGCCATAATTTGTTCGGTATCAATCATGTGTCCTAACAATTCTTTAATACTCCATTTTTCCTCTGCATATTTGTATAAGGCTTCTTCTTCTGAAAATTTGGAAAACATTTCTTTTGTTTTTTCTCCTTGTTTGGAAAGAATATTTACAATGTCTTCCACCTCATTATCTTTGATAAACTGACCAATAAGACGAATATAGTTGGCATAAAAAGTAGCGTATTCACTAGAACTTGGAAAAGGTATCATTTTGAAATAGAGGTTTAGTAGAATAAAAACAAAAAACTATGCCTACAAAGAAACATAGTTTTTCATAAAAATCTTAAAACTAAAAGATATTTGCACAAAAATTATTTGCTGTACACTCTTTTGTTTCCTCCACTACTTACTAAAACTAATTCTGTATCGGAGATAGATTCGATAGTATAAGTTTCGGCAGGCTTGGTCGTACTGGCAGCAGCATCCCAATCTTCTAATACGAGTTTGTTTCCATCTTCTATTTTCCAATAGCCTGTAACTGTGTTGGCTGCTGTTCCCTCTCCATAAATTCTCTGATATGAAAGTTCTCCCTTTTGGGCATCTTTAGCAAAATTGAGTTCTTCTCCACCTTCTACTCCAGAAGTAGCTTTCCAACGCACGTCCATAAGCTGTTCGGCTGTATAGGTTTTTGTTTCTGTTGTAGAATCCTTGTTTTCTTTTCCTTTACAAGCAACAAAACCTGTTACAAAAAATAGAAAGGCAATAAGTAATGAATAATAATTAGTGTTCATCGTTAAAAAAATTAATTATAATTAAAAAATTTATAGTCAAGACTTAAACTGTCTTGTTCTCAAATATAACATTATAAAAGCAATAAGTTCTATATTTATGGTTTGAGGTTTCACAAAAAAGCCTTTTTCACTTTCTTTTTTAGTGAAAAAGGCTTTTCAAATTTCTAAAAATTATATTTTAGTTTTCCCAAAGGTGGCTTTCATATTCCACTAATTGGTGTTCGTATTGTTGTGCTGCAATCAAAGCTGCACGTTGGTCTTCGTAAATATCAACAATCATATTGTCTCTAGCATTGTCATACTTGATAACACGAGCATTGAAAAGACGTAAGTCAAATGCTTCCTCTAAGTTTCTGTGATGACGGTTGTTGCGCTCATTATACCAAATCGCTTGAGAGTTATCACGGAAAAGATTTTGAACCAATTCTTTGTATGAGAAAGAAGCTAATTTTTTCTCTAAACCTGTAGATGGATTCATTTCAGCAGGGATAATAATCGTAATTGCTTGAATATCGTGCTTCATACGAGAGTGTTTGTTATCAAAAAGCAAATCTTCTTTGATTTCTAACAAGTGAAGTTGCTTAGGATAAAATTCGTTAGCAGCAGTTTCAGCTTCGGCTCCGCCTCCGCCTCCACCGTCGCCTCCCCAGCCACCTTCAGAACCCCAGTCGTCACCTCCACCGAAGCCACCAAGGTCATCTTGGGTAAAGCCCATTGCAATCTCTTCTTCTGTAAGTTGTACTTCTTCTGAAGGAATAGTAAGGTTTTCTAAAAACTGCTCCTGTGACATACGAGTACGTAACGAATCGTTTTGGTAAGGGCGAATGATACCCAATTTTACAGCATCAATAATTACTTTTGTAATTTCATTTTCCACAGCAAAAAATGGAAGGTTTTGCTTTTCCTTCAAAGACATTCTAAACCAAAGTGTCTTTTTATACATAATATGTGATTCGTGGATTGGACGAATAGAGTTGTGGTTATAACCATCTTGAGCGTACTCCATACCAAACTCTTGCGCATTTGCAGAAAAGGTAACACCACAGATGAGTGCTGCCATTCCAATTATTCCTCTAGTAATTTTTGAGAGGAGAGTTGTGTTTTGTTTTTTCATAGTTATCTTATGTAGAGATGTTAAATTAATTCTTCTTGAAACAGACTAGAAAACTAAATAAAGAGTTAAAATTAAAGTTTTTTTTTCAATTAACGTGCCTTATGCTATTTTCTTTCTTACTTTCATTTGTCTATATAACGCTAAATGTATTTTAAAATTGCGTCGAATTTAAAGTTTTTTTCGATAAATAAGCTATTTTTTTAGACAAACAGATAAAATTCTTCGACAAAACACTGAAACATTTAGATGTATTTTTCAAGCTACTTGAAGTTTTTGAGGTAGCTTTTGACAAAATTCTTCCCACTTATAGAAATATATTTTTCTAAACTGTGCTGTTAGAGTTCGCTCTTTATAAATTCCTTTTTCACTAAAGCCTAATGTAACTTTCAAATCACACATATCTTTATACCTTGAAGTGTCTTGATAGACATAATTAAATGAATAATCCATTTTATGAATACTAGAAAGTGGTAATTCTAATTCTTGAAAGTCTCCTCTCAAAATAATAGTCTGTTTTTTGGAATCTATGGCTAGTCTGTGTTTTTTGTCAATCTGAATAAAATAATTGCGAAAAAAAGCAGGTAACTGTTTGAGTACCTGCTCATAACCAAAAGTCAAGGGTACGAAAGCTATTGCTAAAATAGATAGTACTGAAGCTCGTTTCAAATCCCTTTCATCTACTGCTAAAAAAGCAAATATTACAGACAAGTAGAAACCAGCAACCAAGATGGATTTTAGTAATTTGTATATAAGTGTTTTATAAACCACATGAACATCAAACCCTTTAAAATCAAAGGGCAGAAATTCTAATGGTTTTGCTTTGAGCCAAAGCGTTTTGGCAACAGGAATATTTTTGAGTGTCTTGGTTTGATTGCAGTGCTTACCTTCTAAATATTGCCAACTCTCTTCAAAAAAAGCAGATTTACAAGAAGCACAAAAAACAACCTTATCTCCTGCTTCAATACGCTCTCCTGTAATAGGGTCAACTCGTTGTTGTAGTAAGAAGTCTTGGTGTTTATCTTTCTCTAAATAATGTGAATAATACATATTATACTCTCTGACTAGCGATTTGTGGTTGTATATGAGATGGAAGTCGGTTGAGAAAATATTTCCATTCGCCAATTTGTTCTTCCTTAATCTGTGTGATTAGTATTTTTTGACTGAAGTCTTCGTTATTCTGAAAATCTAATATCACTTTTAGTTCTACGCCACAAAAATTCTTTTGTTTTTTATTATCCACTTGTCTAAACGAATAATCTAACTTCGTAATATCTTCTAATGGTATTGAAAACTTATCATAGTGATTCTCTATTTTCAGTTTTTTTGCTTCTTTATGTATTTCTAGTTGGTATAGTTTGTACATTCTCTCTGTGGAAACAGTGATAAATATTCTTCTGTATTTCCTGTACATTTTGTATTTCTCTATTAGTTTGTCGTCTCCTTCCCAAACTGCCCAGATTGTGCAACTAATAAAAAGCATAAATAACAGAAAAAGGATAGGGACAAATACATAAGGGCTTACTTCATTTAGCAGAGGACGAACGTAGTCAATTATGAGAAAAAAAGGTATCACTAACAACAAAGCTAAAAGCACCAAAGTACCTATGACTATATTTCCCAAAATGATTTGCCAAATAGGAATGTCTTTCAATACTTCATCTTCAAACTCAAACTCTAGTGCCTTATACTTAATTTCAAGTTTTTCAGAAGTAGGTAACTCTTTAAGTGTCTTGGTTTGATTACAATGTTCCTCGTCCAAATACTGCCAACTCTCTTCCAAAAAAGCAGACTTACAAGAAGCACACACAACAACTTTGTGTCTTTCCTTTATTGTATCCCCTGTAATGGGGTCAATACGTTGCTGCTTCAAGAAATCTTTATGCTTTCGCTTACTTAGTTTGTGTATATAGTACATTTTTTTATCAAAAATTATAATAGATTTCAAAAGTGGTAAGGCATAGGTTTGTTTTTCTACCATTGCTGGTGTTTAAGTGATAGCGACACCAACAACCAACACACTCACAAGTTCGTATAAAATGCATGCTTGGTGGCATTACGGCAAGCCGAAACTAAAACACTAACAAGGGTGTGAAAAATATCTTATCTTGTGTTACAAGAGTCTATTTTTATTATATTTGAACCACGATATTTCCAATCATCTCTACTACTATTACAACACAAATCTGCCTTTTTATTTTTATTATTTAAGTATATATTTTCTATGCTACTAATTGTAGTATTTTTATCTATCAAGTAGTTTCCAAAAAAATAAGATTTACAAGTATCATTTACAATATTTAAATAATATTCAAAAGAATCATTATTTATTCTGTCTTCACTTATATCAATGATAAGTATTTGCTTCTCTTGTTCTAAATTCATATAACAAGTTACCATCTCTATCTATTTTTCCTACGTAAATATTTTTTGGCTGCATTGTTCTCCCAAAAGGATGACCTCCTGAGAGTATGTAAACATAGTTTGAGTCTGGTGTAATATATTTTATTTCATCGAAGCCTTCTACTATATACTGTGAATCCATAGCACTATCCACTGTTAAGTAGTCTCCTACATATAAATCATATAGCTTAGTACAATCCTTTATAGCAAAATATTTATTATTATCATTGGAAAAACTCTTCCCACTTTCAGTACATCCTACTAAAAAGATTAAAAGATAGATAAAACAAAAATGTCTTAATAACATATTTCAAAGTGATTTGGTGAATAATAAAAATACAGATTATAAAACGTTATCACGGTTAACTTTGTACACTAGTCTTCCAGACTGGTTGGTAAAGTCTTTTTAATCTTTGTCGTCAGACTTGAAAGTCTGACCTACGCAAATAACTGTGATAACCTTTATTACAAATACTTAATATTTTAACTACCCTATCAGTTGGCAAACCTTAGACTTGAATAACACAAAACTAAATAAAAAACCATAATCACTTACCCTACAACAGCATAGAAGTCTCTTTTTCTTACCTTTGCATTTCTTATCTCAACTTTAAAGTCTATTTAGTTTTCAAATGCCTGTTCCTAGTCGTTTTATTCCATTTAAGAAATCCATAAAGGATATTGAGCTTCCTAAACTCTTCAACTTTCCTTTTTATTATGAGGCTCACGAGCTTGTCAAAATTGCAGCAGAGCAAGTACAGGAATATCTAACTACACAAACAGACTGGAAACACAACTTTGGTCTGAATCCAAATGATGAGGGAATGGTCATTGGAAAAATGTTTGGTGTCTTAGTGGTAAGAAATAAAGAGAATGAAATCGGATTTTTGGCAGCCTTTTCTGGAAAACTAGCAGACAGTAACGAACATCATTATTTTGTTCCTCCTGTATTTGATATTTTGAAAAAAGATGGTTTTTTCAGAAAAGAAGAAGAGGTTTTGAATGCTCTCAACAGAGAAATAGAAAACTTAGAAAACGATAATGAATTTAAAGAATTGCAGCTATTTTTTAATGCAGAAACACAGCGTTCTTTAGCAGAAATAGAAATAAACAAGCAAAAATTAAAAATCAAAAAGCAAGAGCGAAAAGTAAGAAGAGAAGCAGCAAGTAAAGAACTGTCTGAAACCGATTTTGAACACTTAAAAGAGCAACTCAAAGATGAAAGCCTAGAACAGCAATATTTCTTCAAAAAACTCAAACGAGATTGGGCAGAAAGACTTTTAGGAGTCGAAAATCAGCTAAATGTTTTTAAAGATAAAATAGCAGAGCTAAAAAAAGAACGAAAAAACCGAAGCAATGATTTGCAGCAGCGTTTGTTTGAAAAATATACATTTTTGAATGCAAGAGGAGAATACAAAAGCCTTCAAACTATTTTCAATAAAGAGTTAGAAATTGCTCCTCCTGCTGGTGCTGGCGAGTGTGCAGCTCCTAAACTTTTACATTATGCTTACAAAAATAACCTTGAGCCGATAGTATTAGGAGAATTTTGGTGGGGACAGCCTCCTAAATCTGAAATTCGAAAGCATGGACAGTTTTATCCTTCTTGCCGTGCGAAGTGTGAACCTATTTTGGGTTTTATGTTACAAGGTTTGGAGGTAGAAGAAAATCCAATGCTCAAAAATCCAGCGTTGGGAAAAGAATTAGAAATTGTTTATGAAGATGATTCTTTTTTGATAATTAATAAACCTGCCGAATTTCTTTCCGTTCCAGGGCGAAATATCAAAGATTCTGTACAGACTAGAATACAAGAAATTTATCCAAGTGCAGTCCTTGTGCATCGTTTAGACCAAAGCACATCGGGTTTGTTGTTGGTGGCTAAAAATAAAAGTAGCTATCAGTTTTTGCAACGTCAGTTTATAAAAAGAACTGTAAAAAAACGTTATATTGCTGTGTTAGACGGTATTTTAAAAACTAAAAATGGTTTGATAGATTTGCCTTTGCGTGTAGATTTGGAAAATCGTCCTCATCAGCTTATTTGTTATCAACACGGAAAGCCAGCTCAAACAAAGTATGAAGTATTGCAAGTAAACAGTGTAAAAAATCAAACTCGTGTTTATTTCTATCCCCTAACTGGACGCACTCATCAGCTAAGAGTTCATGCAGCCCATCCTAACGGCTTAAATGCTGCTATTGTAGGTGATGATTTGTATGGAACAAGAGATGAACGCCTACATCTGCACGCTGAATATTTAGAATTTGAGCATCCAAAAACGAGAGAGCGTGTTAATTTTAAGGTAGAGGCTGATTTTTAGGAAATCTTCTTTCAAAAAAATGATTGTTTAAAATAAATTCAAACAATCATTTTATACTTTACTTGAAAAACTCTTTCTCGTTCTGAAGAGTGAGCTACAAAAGTTGGCTACATCTAATCTACGGCAGCCCACATTGCTTTAGTTATTGTACTTCCTTTTTGCTCTGCTTTTTCAAAAAAATACTTTGCTTCTGATTTTTGATTTTTCATTAAGTAAATCTCACCCAATAATTTGTATCCTTCTGAATCTTGTGGATAAGTAGTAACATATTCATTCAGATATAAAATTGCTTCTCCCAAATTTGCATTGTCAATGAAATTATTTTTGTGCATAACAGCCAAGTATTTCAACACCTCTGGCTCTTTTTTAGGAGATACTTTTTGGAAATGATTATATGCCTCTTCATTGTTTTTATTGTTAAATTCTTTTACACCTTCTGCAAAGTGGTTTATTACAGTAATTTCCTTCTTAGCTACTGTATTTATACTTGATGTAAGTCTTACATTTTCAGTATTTTGTTGTACCTGCTGATTTTCCAACCAAACTAAAGCCTCTGCATTGTTTTGTTTTGCAGCTTGGCTATAATAGTAGCTTGCCGTTTCTATATTTTTTTCAACTACTTTTCCCTCTTGATAAGTTTGTGCTAAAAGCATTTGAGCATCTACTAAATTATTTTCTGATGCCTTTTTCAACCAAAACTTTGCCTTTATCCAATTTGGTTTTATATTATTTTTAGCTTCTAAATACATTTTACCAAGCTCATATTGTGCCTTTGGGTTATTGTTCATGGCTAGGTAGAAACGATAGGTAGGCAAATCTGCTGGCAACCAACGCTGCGCTTCTATGCGCTCTAAAGCCTCTCCAGCACGAGGGTATTTTCCTCCCCATGCTTGCAAGTAACAACGTGCTGCTTGTTCCATATTTTGTTCTACTCCATTACCTCTTTCATAAAGATTTCCTAAGCGAAAAGCAGCCTGTGCATTTCCCTGTTCTAAAGCTCGCTGATATAGTTCAGCAGCCTTTACAAAATTTACTTCTGTACCAATACCTAATTCATAGAATTGAGCTAAAGCAACTTGTGCAGAATCATATCCTAAATAGGCTGATTTTTCATACAGTTGAAATGCTTTTTCATAATGAATTGCACTAGAAGCATTTTTTTCTTGTTGTTTGCCTTGTCTATAAGCTATAGTAGCATCATTTTCTTGTATGTTTTGGCTAAAACAAGGAATACTAATAAAGAAGGTAATAATTAGGGTAGCTATCATAGTTATAGTAAGTGGTATATTATTCTTTTGGCTTTTTTTCTCATTCTTTTTAGACATCATAACAAAATCATAAAATATTGAACTAAAGAAAAAACATATTTTCTTTTATGTTATTAGATAAAAAACATTCTAATCTATTTTATAATGAAGTAGCCAAAATTGATGCCTTGCTTTGCTTTAAGTACGTAGAATTATACAGAAGGTTGATTTTTTACGACCAAATTCTTTTTTTTATCGGCTAGTAAGATATTACATAAAGAAGCCTTATATTTTTGTAAGGTTAGATAAACGTCTAAGGTTATCTAGTACATAAATTGTTTGATTACTTACTAAAAAAACATCTAATTCTTGTATAAGAAAAATCATTTTATCTACCTTTTTGCAAAGGTAATTGATTATTTTTTATTTTACACTCTATTTTGATAGCAATACTACTTTTTTTATTCCAAGTAAAATACTAATTTTGCGTTCTTTTTGTGCTGTGGAGTTTGCATACCTTCACCGTATTCTTTTTTTATAATAAACATTACGAAATCAAAATGCCTACACTCTCAACATCTTCAGCTTTTTCGAAGCTATCTAAATCTAAGAAAACACCTAAGTTAAAATCTTCTTCAACATCTTCTTCCATGAAAATCTCAATAAACTCTTCACTTCCTGTAATGGAAGCCTTCTACACACTACAAGGCGAAGGAGCTTTTATGGGACATGCTGCTTATTTTATACGTTTGGGAGGCTGTGATGTAGGTTGTTTTTGGTGTGATGTAAAAGAGTCTTGGGACAAAGAAGCGCACCCTAAAAAAAGTATTTCTCAAATTGTAGAAGAAGCAAGTCAGTTTCCTGCTCGTTTGGCAGTCATTACAGGAGGTGAGCCACTAATGCACAACCTAGACGGACTCACAGAAGCATTGAAAAAAGAAGGCTTTAGAGTTCATATTGAAACCTCTGGAGCGCACCCTCTTTCTGGTAATTTAGATTGGATTACGCTTTCTCCGAAACGATTTAAGAAGCCATTAGCAGAAATTTATGAGAAGGCAAACGAACTCAAAATGGTAGTTTATGCTCTTAGTGACTTGAAATGGGCACAAGAAGAGGCTAAAAAAGTGTCTGATTCGTGTAAGTTGCTTATCCAACCCGAATGGAGCAAGAGTAGCAAAATGTTACCTATCTTGATAGAATTTGTCAAAGAAAATCCGAAGTGGCAAGTTTCTTTACAGACTCATAAGTTTATGGATATTCCTTGATAGGAGTTTGGAAAAGTTTTATTATAATGGAAAAAGCAGGGAACTCAAAACAAATTTCTTCGTTCTATAAAGAAAAGAAAATATTTGTTTCCCTACGTACCATTAAATCCTACTCTATGTCCAAATTTATTTATCGTATTTGTTTCTTTTTACCACTTCTGATAGTTTTCTCTTCGTCTTTGAGCTATGCACAACTTTTGTGGGAAGTAAGTGGCAAAAACTCAAAACAAAAATCCTATCTCTTCGGAACTGTCCATGTGGGAGATAAACGAGTGATTGACTACGCCTCTAATGTATATCCTTATATGGATAATTCACTGACTGTTGCAGGCGAACTAGACCTCAATGTTATGACTTCTATTATGGCAATGGCTTATATTATGTCTCCAAAAGATTCTACTTTGTCAAAGCTACTTACTAAAGAAGAGTATCAAGAAATAAAACCTTATTTAGTTGAAAATATTGGAGAGCTAGCACCGTTTTTAGATATGGTGCGCCCTGTCTTTGTAATGGCGATGTTGCAAGAAAAAGAACAAGAAAAACTGGCTGGTGCAAATGAAGAAAATGCAACTACTCAAAAATTTCCTCCATTAGATATGCACCTTCAAAACAGAGCTAGAAGAAATGACCAAAATGTAATGGGTTTAGAAACTGTCAAAGAACAAATGACAGCTCTCAACTCTACTCCTATAGACAAGCAAGCCAAAGAACTATATAATTATATCAAAGCCAAAAGCGAGCAAACAGACTCTAAAAATACAGTAGGTGATATTGAAATGACTACAAAAAATGATACAACAGCTTTAGATTTTAAAAAAAATCCGATGGAAACACTCATTTCTCTTTACCTAACTGAAAATATAGAACTTCTGCATGACCAAATTTCTAAAGAGTTTGAGGAAGAAACCTATCAGTCGTTGATTGTTAAGCGCAACCTTGTGATGGTAAAAAGAATGGAAGAGCAAATGAACAAAAAACCATCTAAAGAAGATAGAAAAAGTAAGAAAAATATAATTTTTGCTGCTGTTGGAGCAGGGCATTTAGGAGGAGAAAAAGGAATGGTCAATCTTTTGAAAGAAGCAGGCTACACACTCAAGCCCATATTTTTTAATAAAAAACAAGAGACAGAAAAATAAAAAAAAGCCTTCATTTATCTTTAATTGAAAATGAAGGCTTTAATATTGCACGGTAAGTTTAATCAAAATCTATATCAATTCTGCGATTTTCGCCTCTGCTTGTTCCTTGATTGAAGGGAGCAAAAATATGTAGTTCATCCTCTACATAACGAGCTTCTATCCCACTTGAATCTACGTGAGGCAAAATTGGAAAAGCCTGCATAAAACGAGGTACTCCTTCAAATTCATTTATTTTTACCAATGACATAATAATCAAATGCCCTTGTCGGATTTCTATTTTATAGGAATCTGGATTCACAGAAGCTGCTGTGAGGCGAAGTAAATAACCATTTTCTTCTTCTGAAAGAAACATTTTTGTTGGTACTGTACCACCACCAGCAATATTTTCAGCCTGCGACTGCATCGCCAGTTTTTTAGTTAAAGTTTTATCTATTGTCATCATAACTGTATATTTTTAGAGCTTTGAAAGCATATTGTCTAATTTGTCTATCTTATACTTATCAAAAGCTAAACCATTTTACTCTATCTTACCATTAAACAAAATAAGTAATAAAAAATATATTTTTCACTTACTAAAAAAACAAAAAATAAATTAATATTTAAAACAAATACTTCAATACACGACAAAAAGTCAGTTAAAAGCAACATTTACGATTTAGAACTGACTTTTTAACAGTACATACTTCATAAATCACTCATTATCAATCTACTGAATAATTATTTTACGAACTGCAATAGGCTGTTTTTCATCAAAAAGTGTTACCATATATGTTCCTTTAGCCCATTTATTTGTATTTATGGATGTCTTTATCGGTTGATTTTCAATTATTTTTCTACCTAAAATATCTGTAATAGAAACTGTATAATTTTTATTACTCTGATTTTGCAGTTTATATACAAATTTCAGTCTATCAGTAACTGGATTTGAGGCAATGTTAAAATAGTTATCTGTTCCCAACTTATCATCTATTCCCAAAATAGTACCTTCTTTATATATTCTTAAACTGTATTGTTCGGAAGTAAAATCATCTAAAGCAGTTCCTATTCTGTACACAATCAAGTACATTTGTTCGCTTTGTGTAGCTGCATCAATTGTGATTTCAGCATTTTCGCCAACAGCAGGATAATCTTTTATTACCCTTACACTTCCATTAGGCTGAAAACTAACAAACTGAACTCCTATTTGCTTTCCTTGTGAGTTTTTTGGTACTATATCCACTACAAAATCTTGTTCTTGTGTATCTAAACGAATATAATCAGCCGAAAAACGCATCAGTCTTCCGTTTCCCTGTTGATTGCTATACCACACTCTCGCTTGATTTGAAAAGTCTAGTGTACCTTCTATCTTTACCGTTTCAGAATTAATATTTTCGCTCAAATAATTGATATAATCAGCAGCACGATTATATGTATAAGGGCTAGATGCCGAACTAGCAGACAACACAACATTTGCCACAAAGAAATCTTCAAAAGCAGTTTGTAAATTTATACCTTTAGTCTTTAAAGCATTATCTAAGGCTTCTAATTCTGCTTGTGAGCGCATATTTTCCCAAAGAACTCTAGCCACATCTACCCCATAAGTTTCTCCTATATACTGAAAAAATATCCAAGCTCCATACCATTGTGTTGTAAAGTCATTAAAATCTGGGTCGTCTTCATCTCCAAAATTGTAGTTTACAGCTACATCAGGATTATCAAAAACGGCATCTAAATATTGGAAATTGTCATCTATGCGAGGGTAAATTACTTCTTCCATCCAAGAGGCAGAACCTTCTAGTGCAAATATATTTGAAAAATCTGCTTTATATCCCAACTGAATAGAGTGGTAATACTCGTGTGCTGCTGTTACTTTCAATGCATCGTTTTTCAAATCAAAATCATCGTAATTATTTCGCATTCTCATAACACTTGTACTTGCCTCTGTTTCAATAACTGTAGAGTTTGGATTATCGCCTATCATATTTTCAGAAGCTACGTATCCATACAAACCTTGCTGCAAATCAGTAACATAAACATCGTATAAATCTTCTCCACCACCTTCTGTTCCGTCACTTGGAGGGGCAACATAACCCAATTCATTTATTTCTTTATTATAGACATTCTCAAATTCTGTTGCCATAAATTCTATGTAATCTGGCACATCGTTGTTATTCTCATCTGTTATGTCCACAGCATTTACTCCTGTTTTGTCATAATGAAAACGATAATGTTCTGAATCAAAAAAGAAATTCAATTCTATACGTTCGCTATGTGTTCGAAGAATTTTTTCAAGACGTAGAGTAAGTCGTTTTTTATTTTGCTGCCCTTCCAAAAGCACTAGAGTTAGGCAAGAATGGTGCGATTTGTCGTTGCGCTCTGTATGGGAATGAGAAAGTGCGTGATTGAGTTTGGCTTCCCATTGCCTAGAAAAAGCTATATCTTCTTCTGATAACTGTTTGTTTTGGGCAAATAAAATGCTATTCAAACAGGTAATAGAAACCAAGACTAAAATATATTTTGAGATAGAATGAAATTTCATTTGTATAATAATTTGATGTAGAGTACTGGACATAAACAGATATTTGTTGTTCTGTGTGTTACAGAACAGGGACAAAATACAGTTCGTTGGTGTTTTAGCATAGCGACACCAACAACTTTTGTTTCCTGTCTAGTAATTTAAATTTGATGTATTTAAAACTAATTTGCTTTTTTAAAGATATGAAAATTAGGACTATTTTGACATAAAAAAAACCACTTTTTTACAGATTCCTCTGATAAAAAAGTGGTTTGTGTTTGCTGTATTTCAAGTTTTATTTTTTGAAAGCAATTTTCAAACTAACTAATAACATCACGATAGCAAAAGCAGCAATCACACCTCCCCAAAACCAGTACGGCAAAATTAAAATATTAGCAATTGATTGTGTATCGGATTGCATTCCAAGAGACCCTGCATAATCACTAAACATATAGTCTAAACTTCTGAATGTACTTGCCCAAGCCTGTACCCCTAAAAACTGTACTACAAAAGGCTTATATGAAACTGGAAGTTTGAAGGCAAAAGTTATAATCAAAGCTCCCCAAAGACTAACAGCTAATACTCCAAACCATGAACGCACTAAAAAAACAACAGAAATTATTAGTGCTGCTCCTAAAATACTCATTGCTATCTTCGAACCTCTCTGTGTACGCCCAGCCAATATCAGAGCAGCACCAATAATAGGTGGTGTCATCAAACCAGCAGCAGATACAAACGCTTGTGCAATAGCATTGTAACTAGTAGTAGTTGCAACGCCAGAACCATTAGAATACATCACTAACTTAATAAAATCTCCTCCCCAAAGAAGAGCCATTATTCCATGTCCCATTTCATGAAACCAAGTTCCTAAAATACTGAACGGATAACTGATATAATAACCATAAGGAACATTGAAAAGAACTACTGTGATGACAGCAGCAATGAGTAAGCCAGTAAGAGAGCTATTCTGTCTTGCGCTCACTTCTTTTTGTGATAAAGAATCATAACCTATTGCGTCTCTGTCTAATGCCGATTTTTTCATGTATTTGATTGTATAAAATTTAAAATAATTTCTTTTATCTATCTAAGTTAAATACTTAACAATGTATGGTATAATTTACGCAAAAAGTATCTAAAAAGTTAAAGTTTTGCAAGCAACTGTTTGTATTACAGTAGATTTTAAAAGTTTTTGTGTGTTTAGATAAGAGAAATTATTGCTTTTTAGGCTTTTTTGAAAACAGAAAAAAGGTTGATATTCTGTAATGAAACCCTACTTTTTACATTATTCTTCCTATGGTAACTTATCCTACAGCTTTTCTAAATCAAGGATAAATGACTCTTTAAAAACGTAGTTGTAGATTCAACTTAAAAAATAAATCTCCATTTTTTTCAGTATAAAGCTGTCCAAAACGATGTCTTGTTGTAGAAGGTGTATCTAATTTAATATTTTCAAAAAGGTAATTTTTCAGATTTTCCATTTCTACAATATGAAAACCTACACAATCTCCATTGTTTTTCATTACGATTGTTCCATTAGATTCGAAAGAACCATCCCATTTTGTCCCAGCAAAGAAACCTAGAAGAATATTTACCAAAAGATTCTTAATTTTATTTTCCAATAAAACCTTATTATCTGTATTTTCTCCTGCGATTTTTTCAGTAATTTTTTTAATAGAAGAGATACGCTCTTTGTAAAAGCAAAGTAGAATCTCTCCGATTATGATCGGCATTTGACTATCTACCATTTTAAGGTTAAACTCCATAGTTTCTCTTTCTGCTCCTAAATATTGAAAGCTACCTCCTAACTCTTCAATTCTATTGATTCTATCTTTTAGTTTGGTTCTAGTATTAATTCGGTTTACTTCATCAATAACTTCTTTACTACCTTTTTTTAGACCATTTATCTTAAAAATGAAGTTTGTATTTCCAGAAGCATTTAAAAGTGTAGGCTTACTTCCCAAATAGGATTTAATTCCAAACCCTTCATTTTCTTTCTCAAAAGAATTATTTTTTATATTTAGTAAGATATCAGCTTTTTGATTGCTATTTCCTCCTTTGACAATATTGAAGCCTAACCTATCTTGAATAATGTTGAAAGCTGGTATTTCAAAAGTTCCCTTTTCAGATTTTATTTTTTCAACAAAAGATTCTATCACAGAAGCATTAATTATTTCTGAAATATTCACTTCTTTTTCCTCTTGGTCTTCTTTATTTTTTATTTTGATAGTAGAAGAATCTGACAATAGGAATTCCAAATCTAGATTATGAGTTGTTACTTTATTTATTTTAAAGAAACTCTGTGTAGTATTAAGATTTTCATCTGATAAATACAATTTTTTATCTAAAAGTAATTTGATAAAAAGTAGTAGTTCTGTCCACTCACCTTTGTTTTTTGTTGCTTTAATTGCCATCTTTTCACTATTAATTTTTTCTTGCGTTTGAATTTTCTCTAGCGTTTCTAAATGTTGTAATAAGTTTTTTGCAACAGCTTCCACCGCATCAACAGCTACACTATTTCCTAACTGCTTTATAGCTTGTGTCTTACTTACGGGAAACTCAAAATCATCTGGAAAGCCTTGCATTTTTCTCGCCTCCACGTAAGATAATCTTCTAGTCTGTCCATCTACTAAATAATTATCCCAGTTTCTACGGTCTGTAATATCTGAACCACGCCCACCTACACGAATTGTAAAGCCTATTTCTCTGCTACACTCTCCTCCCCAAACATCGCTCATTGTAAATTTTAAAGGAATAGGTGCAGGAAAGTTAAAACTATTCATAAAACCCTCGTCTCTAAAACCTACAATAAAAACTCTAGGACGAAGTTGTGGCAAGCCATAATCCGAAGCTTGTACAACTTTATGATAAAAAGAGTAACCCAATTCGTTTTCAAGAATATTTCTAATGATTTTGAAGGTTTTTCCTTTGTCGTGAGAAACTAAACCACGCACATTTTCTAAGAAAAACGCTTTTGGTTTCTTAGTTTCTAAAATTTCAGCAATATTGAAAAACAGATTTCCTCTCTCTGAACTGTGATTATCGTCAAACCCTCTCTTATATCCTGCTTGACTAAATGGCTGACAAGGAAAACCAGCACACAAGACATCAAAGTCTGGAATATCCTTTGGATTTATGCTTCGAATATCCTTATTGAATAATTTATTTTGAAATAGCTTAGGAGATATATTTTGATAATTAGTTTTATAAGTTTCTCTTGCAAAATCATCAATTTCAGATGCAAAAACACACTCTCCACCCAGTCTGTGCATTGCTAAGTGAAACCCACCAATTCCAGCAAATAAATCTATAAACTTAAATTTCATACTATTTTAAAGGCTAGAAAAGGGCAAGCCTTTTACCTATAATAATTTATCATTCAAAAAATCTACCTTCTACATTTATTTCGCATAATGCACCGCTCGTTTTTCACGAATGACAGTTACTTTTACTTGCCCTGGATATTGCATTTCAGTCTGAATTTGTTGTGAAATTTTGAAAGCGATTTCGTCTGCTTTATCATCCATCACATTTTCAGAATCTACAATCACACGAAGTTCACGCCCTGCTTGGATAGCATAACATTTGTTTACGCCATCATACGAGGTAGCCAAATTTTCTAAGTCTTGCAAACGCTGAATATAAGATTCCATGGTTTCACGCCTTGCCCCTGGTCTTGACCCAGAAATAGCGTCACAGGCTTGAATAACAGGCGAAAGCATCGAAGTCATTTCAATTTCATCGTGGTGCGCACCGATAGCATTACAAACTTCTGGATGTTCGCCATAACGCTCTGCGAGTTCCATTCCTAAAATAGCATGTGGTTTGTCTGGGTCTTCTGTACAAACTTTTCCAATATCGTGTAAAAGCCCTGCACGCTTAGCAAGTTTTACGTTTAAGCCCATTTCGGATGCCATCGTGGCACAAAGGCGAGTAACTTCTTTAGAATGCTGTAAGAGATTTTGTCCATACGACGAACGAAAACGCATTTTTCCAACAAGTTTGATGAGTTCTAAATGCAGTCCGTGTATTCCAAGTTCAATAACAGCACGCTCTCCAAGTTCAATAATTTGTTCTTCCAGTTGTTCGGTCGTTTTGGCAACAACTTCCTCAATTCTTGCTGGGTGTACTCTTCCATCTGCTACCAAACGATGCAAGGAAAGGCGAGCAATTTCTCTTCTGACAGGGTCAAAACCAGAAATAGTAATCGCCTCTGGCGTATCATCTACAATAATCTCAACACCTGTGGCAGCTTCTAAGGCTCTGATATTTCGCCCTTCTCTACCAATAATTTTTCCTTTAATATCATCGCTTTCCAAATGAAAGACAGAAACACAGTTTTCGATGGCGTGTTCAGTAGCTGTGCGTTGAATAGTAGAAAGAACTAAGCGTTTAGCATCTTTTGTAGCTGTAAGTTCAGCATCGCTCATAATTTGACGAATCTTAGCTGTGGCTAAGGTTTGCGCCTCTTTTTCTAAGGATTCAATAAGCTGATTTTTAGCTTCTTCGGCTGAAAGTCCAGATACTTTTTCTAACAAAACAATTTTTTCTTTCTCAAGTCTTTTAGCATCTTCCATTTTTTGCTCCACAGCTTCCATTTTTTTGTATAAATCGTCTTTTCGCTGCTGATGTTTGTGGAGTTCTTTATTGAGAAGTTCTTGCTCTTTGTTTATAGAAACTTCTTTTTCTTTGAGTTTGAGTTCGATTTGTTGGAAACGCTGCTCTTGCTTTTTGAGTTTAGATTCTTGTGAAGCAATTCCTTTTTGTCGTTTGTTAGATTCTCTTTGATGGTCTGCTTGGAGTTTCAAAAAGTGGTCTTTAGCAGCCAATTCTTTTTCTTTCAGAAGATTTGCAGCATCAGCTTTGGCTGTTTGTAGAATTTGTTTGGCTTCATTATCTGCCTTTTCTTTCAGACCTGCAAGAACCTTGATAAGCAAAAAACGCCCTATCAAAATTCCTACAATTAGAGCCACAACAGCCGTAATGGTAAGTTCAAGATACATTATATATATTTTCTTTAGATTAAATGAATATTTTAATTACGAATTTGTCAATTATGAACTACATTCAGCGTAGCTAATTACGAATTAGTTTTTTCAACTCCAAAACTCATTGATAATCAATAATTTATCATTCGTATTTCTGTTTCTACATAAAAACAGATTCATTTCTCTACATAAAGAAAAATAACCTAACTTGAATACAAGCAAGCATGTATGAGCAAATATACTCGCAAAAGCCTATAAAGATTTCATAAATCTTAAAGGTTTATTTCTATAAATTTTCAGAAAAATATTTTCTATATCTTCTAAACAAGGCAAGCCTTGTTCTTACATTTAACTTTATTATTTATATTAAAAAATCGCTATTTTATTTTGCTATATATGTATAAATCAACCTTTTAGGCTGACTTTTTTGATTGTAAAGGTCAGTGTTACTTCTCTTTTTTAGAGAAAAATGTATTATAAATTGAATACAATTTGAATAAAAACTCAAATTATCAAAACAATTCGATTATACAATTTACAAATTTAGCTTCAATAAAACGATTATAAAAGTAGTTTTACAGGTTTTTTGATAATTTCTAGTAAAAATAACTCTACTTTACCAAACGTATTCCTGTATATTGCCAGCGTTTGTCAGCATGAAAGAAGTTACGATAGGTTGGTCTAGAATGATTTGGAGCAGTTGCTTCCGAACTTCCACGCAAGACAAGCTGATTGACCATAAATTTTCCGTTGTACTCACCCAATGCCCCTTCATCTTTTTCAAAGTTTGGATAAGGCTGATAGGCAGAGCGTGTCCATTCCCAACGCTTGCCCCATTCAAAAAACTCATTAGCAATTTCCCACTCTTGCTCTGTCGGCAGGCGCATATTTCTAAATTGTGCGTAGGCTTCGGCTTCGTAAAAACTGATGTGGCAAAGTGGGGCATCTAAATCTATTTTTTGTAGTCCGTTTTCCGAATTATTAAAGTCGTAACATAGCCATTCGTCATTTTCTTTAAACCAATATAAAGGAGCTTCTAAGTTATTTTCTTTCACAAAATCCCATCCTTCGGCAAACCAAAAGTTGAAATTTTGATAGCCACCAGCTTCAATAAATTCTAAATATTCTCTATTAGTAACTAAGTTTTTAGCAATTTCAAATTCTTCTACAAATACACGATGAACGCCTTTCTCATTATCAAAATAAAAATCATTTTCATTTTCTGAATTAAAACCAATTTGATAAATTCCTTCTTTGATTTTTATAAAATTTCCCTGTATTTCTTCTTCATTTGAGGTAAAGGCGTGCCTTGAACCTACAAAGATTGTAAAATCTTGAATGGGCATTTTCGTAGCAGGGAAAAGAGGATTATTTCCCAACACATATTTTATGTCTGTTACCAAAAGTTCTTGGTGCTGTTCTTCGTGATTTAGACCAATAAAAAGACGTTTTTTTATTTTAGCTTGTGTTTCTACATCAAAATTGCCTTTTTCTAGCTCATCAAAAAATAATAAAATAGAATTATCTACATATTCTCTGTATTTGTAAATTTCCTTCGTCGTTGGTCGTGTCAGATTGCCTCTGTTTGCCCTCAAAACACGTTTTCCAACAGTTTCATAATAACTATTGAACAAAAAACTATAATCTTTGTGGAAAACTTGATAATTTTTGAGATAAGGAACAAGTAAAAACGTTTCGAAAAACCACGTTGTATGTGCCAAATGCCATTTAGTAGGACTTACATCTACCATCGGCTGCACTACAAAATCTTCTGGCTCTAAATCTTGACACAGGGAGAGTGTTCGTTGTCTAGTTTTTAGATATTGGTCGTTGGTAGGGACGATGGCAGTAGGAGTATTTTTTTCTAGTATTTGTGTTTTCATAATTGAGTATTATTCATAAATGTAGAGATAAGACATGCTTTATCTTTACAATGCTAAACTAGATTTTGTTTTGAATTTGAGGGTAGATTTTTTAGTTAAAAAATTTATCATCTTCCCAATTTTCTACATTTGTCAGAATATAATTTGAAATTCTTTGGTATGACTTTTCATTTCTGATAATATGGTCATGAAATCTGAACTGCCATTTAGATGCTAATCCCAACCGATTTACATTTTTTGTTACAGCAGATTTATAATTTCCTATGATAGAAGAAACGGTATTTTTTCCCTGTCCTTCTTTAAGACGCTTTTCGACAGGCATTCTAGCATCTTTCTCTAATTCTTCAATTATTTCTTTTGGCTTATCTAAAATAAGGATTCCATGTATGTGATTAGGCATAACGACAAACTCGCCTAACTCTACAAAAGCATGATATAAAGGAATTTGATGCCACAAAACATCTACAATCACACCTACATTTGATAAAATCATTTTTCCATCTTTTATATCTCCAAAAAAATGCTGCATCTCTTTTGTACAAATAGTAATAAAATATGCACCATTCCAACCATAATCCCACCATTTGGCACGTATAGATTTGCGATATTTTTTGTTTGGATTATTCATTTTATATTGTTTTTTACGTTTTGTAGGGCAAACGCATGCGTTTGCCCTACAGGGTTTGTATCAATACAAAATACGGAAACGAATGGTGTCTTCAATATTTTTGAGTTCTTCTATGACCTTCTCATTGTATTTCTGATTTATATCAGTGATTACATAACCAATATTTTCATTGGTTTTGAGATATTGACCTACGATATTGACTTCATTAGTAGCAAAAATCTGATTTATCTTAGCCAAAATACCTGGTACGTTTTTGTGAAGGTGCATCAAACGATGTGCATTCTGTAGTTTTGGCAACTGTAACTCTGGGAAATTAACACTAGAAAATGTATTTCCTGCATTGATATAATCTACAATTTTATTAGGGACAAACTGTGCAATATTTTCTTGAGCTTCTACCGTACTTCCCCCTACGTGTGGTGTAAGGATTACATTTGGAATCTGACGCAACTCTGAAACAAACTCTTCTTGGTTGTTTTTCGGTTCTTCTGGATAAACATCAACGCCTGCTCCTAAGATTTTCCCACTTTTTAAATTTTCTACTAAGGCAGGAATATCAACTACTTGTCCACGAGCCAAATTCATAAAGACTACTCCCTCTTTCATCAAATCAAACTGTTCTTTTCCGATGAGATTTGTATTTTCTGTTCGCCCATCTACATGCAAAGAAATTACGTCAGCGATGCTTAAAAGCTCTTCTAAAGATTCACACATCGTTGCATTTCCTAAAGCTAATTTATCTACAATATCATAAAAATAAACTTTCATTCCCAAGGCTTCAGCCACTACAGAAAGCTGTGCTCCAATATTTCCATAACCAACAATTCCTAACTTTTTACCACGCACTTCGAAACTGTTGGTTGCTGACTTGTTCCACTTGCCTGTGTGCATTTCCATTACACTTTTCGGAACGCCACGCATGAGCATAATCATCTCTCCAATAGCAAGTTCTACAACACTTCTTGTGTTGCTATACGGCGCATTAAAGACAACAATTCCTCTTTCTTGACAGGCTTCCAAATCAATTTGATTTGTTCCGATACAAAACGCTCCAACAGCCAAAAGTCTATCAGCATGCTCTATTACTTTGGAAGTCAGATTAGTTTTAGAACGAATGCCTAAAATAGAAACACCTTTAATTTTTTCTATGAGTTCATCTTCATTCAAAGCACTTGAAAGGAGTTCTACTTGATAGCCCTCTTTTTCCATCATCTCTTTGGCTGATTGATGAATATTCTCTAATAAAAGGACTTTGATTCTATTTTTTGGATAGGAAATATTACGGGCTAGTTTATTGACATATAAAAACTCATCAAGGTTTTGAGCTTCTCTATCAGCTTTGTCAACTACTTTATCACGCTTGATATTCTCTGTAAAGGCATAAAACTCGTTTGCCAGTCCTGCTTCTTTGATTTCATAATCCGTATAACCATCACCAATCACATAAATATCGCCTTGTAGATTGAGTTTTTTGAGAAGTTTTACCTTTCCATTGTCTTCTGACAAGACATTATTTGTATCAAAACCTTTTATTTCTCCATTTTCATCAAATGTAAATTCATTTGCATAGATATTTTCTGATTTTACACCGTATTTTTTTACAATCGGAACAATAAAATCTTTAAAACCACTAGAAACAATAAGAATAGTATCTTTATACGTGTCAAAAAAGGTTTGATTTCTTTTGAAAGATTCAGATACTTTTTCACTTAGTTTTTCGATAAGCTCTGGCAGGTGTTTCTTATTAGCTTCCAAAATAGCTATTCTTTTCTGTAGAGATTCTCTAAAAGAAAGGTTTCCCTCCATCGCTTGGTCTGTCAGAGACTGAATTTGAGAAAGACGATTATTCTTTTCTGGATGATTTTGTAGTGCAATTTGGCAAAGTTCGTCCATTGCCTCTACTTTCGTAAAAGTGCTATCAAAATCTATAATAAAATATTTTTGTTTTTCAGTTGTGGGATTCATAAACTAAATAGAAGTGAAGATGATTTGATTTCTTTTTTAGATATTTCGTTTTGTGTTGTTTGTGTGGCTTTGGGTACTAAGTTAGGAAAATTAAATTAGCTTTTCTTATAAAACTAGGTGTTCGAATTATTCGTAAATTTGTTGAACATTTTTTTACTTTATGATTTATTCAAAAGGTTTTCCTACTCAAATATGAAAATAAAACCTATACTTAGACTCTTGTTTTATACTCTCATTGGACTTAGTTTATTTTTTTACAACTGCTCTGGTGAAAAAGTTGTTTTTTTTGAAGGAAACAACTTCAATGAAGATACTAACTGGCTATTTGTAAGAGCTAATACTGATTACGATACTTATGAAGTGATTTATGATAAAGAGGTTTTACAAAAACTACGTGATGATTTAGTGCTTCAAGCCACTAAAGAATGTGGAGGAACAACTCCAGATAATTGTTTGGACTTATATAAAAATTCAAGAAGGGTTAATTCATTTTGTTATTGTAGTTGGGAATCAATGTCATTCGCTTTTGGGCGTTTAGAATCAAAATTTATTCCTGCTAAACAAAAATTAGTTAGTGCAAACTCTATTGATAGATACCACTTTGTTTTGGATAGTCTAAAAAAAGAAAATAATGTTTATTTATTATATCCTAAAGATACTACTGTACAATTTTCTGGACAATTAGAGTTTGATGTAAAACTTATTGATAAAGACCAAGATATTTTTGAGCAGGAAAAGCCTTTGGAAGAGACATTTCGAAAAGTTTTTAATAAAGAAAACTACAAAGTAAAAGCTGATTGGTATCTATCAGAAGTAGGCTCTCCTCGCAAATTAGGATATCATATTAAGGTAGATTGTGATAGTTCATTTCTCAAGTATTTTGATGTGGAAAAACTTAAACAACATCAATTATTTCAAGAAATGAGTAAACATAGATACTCAAACAAAGAATTTAAAATATATTATTATGATTGGAATAAGTAATCAATCACGATTGTTAGAAAAGTTAATTTAATAAAACCTTTAACTCATAATAAAAAAATGGCAGAAACACTAATCATATCAGAAACGGCAACAAAAGCTGAAAAATATCAAGAACTTATCCCTCAAATTAAGGGACTTACATCAATAGAAAGCGACCTTACGGCTAATCTGGCTAACATTGCAGCAGCTTTAAAATATGGAATGGGCTTTTTTTGGGTAGGTTTTTATCGTGTAGAAACCAATAATTCTACTGACTTTGAAAAGCAAACGCTCGTTCTTGCGCCTTTTCAAGGACCTTTAGCATGTACACGTATAAAATATGGCAAAGGAGTTTGTGGAACTTCTTGGAAAGACAAAAAAACTATTTTGGTAGAAGATGTAGAAAAATTTGAAGGACATATTGCGTGTAGCACCGACTCAAAATCTGAAATTGTAGTTCCAGCCTTTGGAAAAGATGGAAATGTAGCTTTGATTTTAGACGTAGATAGCGATAAGGTAAATGACTTTGATGAAACGGATAAAAAATACTTAGAAGAACTCATGAAAATTGTTGAGGAATTGATTTAAAAGGAATAAAATTGTTTTGCTCTCAAAGTTTAATAAAATAGCAAATTCAGTAGCCTTATAGGGTAAACGCACGAAAAAAGTATTATCTTTCTTCTTTTTTTGCCTTATGCA
>NZ_JAHDIG010000051.1 GCF_020630935.1 Bernardetia sp. | reverse complement strand
CCTTTTGCAGTCTTGGGTATCTAAACTATCAAAAATTGCTTTTTTGTGAAATTAAGTAGTTGAGTAGTACAATTTAGTTTATAAAAACTATTGTCAAGGTCTGTTTTTTTCTTCGAAAAGACCCTTGACAAAGTTAAAATTCAACTTTTTATAAAATTGCACTAGCTTTTGAAAATAACAAAATTATACCAGTTAACTACTTAAACGTTTTCTACTATTGTAATTTTTTAAATAAGCTACTTAAATTCCATAAAGTAAAAAGCAACCCTATTTCTAAGGTTGCTTTTTTAGTTTGAAAAAATATGTTAGAAGATTTTATTTCTCAATAACAATCTTACGAGTAACGACTCCTTTTTCAGATTTGAGCTGAATTGTATAAAGAGCTGAAGCATACTTTGTCAAATTTAATTGATATGATGTAGCATCTTTAGGCAATTCAATAGTTTCTAGAACTCGTCCTAATTGGTCAGTCAAAATAAGTGTAATAGGGTCTGTATTTTGTCCTAAATCAATTTGGAAGATACCATCTGCACTAGGGTTTGGATAGATACGAAGAGCTTTAATAACTTCTTCTTCCTCTCCTACTACTACTGGGTCTGGCACTCTAAAGAATACGGTACGAGTTTGAATAGAACAACCATTTTCATACGTAACCAAAGCAGAATAATTACCACTTTCAGTTGGCGTAATTGTTTCTCCAGAGAGAGAAGCATCTTGTTCACCTTCAAATACCCAAACAACATTTGAAATCGTAGCTTCAGATTCTACAAAAAGAGTTTCTTCTGTCTCACGAAGATAAGCAGGTGGAACGCTCAAACGCTCTATATTTATACTAGCAGAAGATCTACTACAACCATTTTGCTCAATTGTAACAATATATTCTCCTGCTGTACTGACATCAATAGAATTTCCAGCATCTCGGCGAACTACTCTACCATTTCTACTCCAGTTGTAAGTTACTCCAGCAATTTCGTCTGCTGTAAGTGTTACTTCGCTACCTGGACAGAATGTAGAATCAGAAGCGACAACAGAAACTGAAGGCAGTGAAGTAACTACTACTTGGATTTGGTCAGTAGCTGAACATCCATCTTCTGTAACAGTAAGCGTGTATTGTCCAGATTCTGTAACAAATACTTCTCGCTCTGTTCCTACTACTACACTATCTAGCGTCCAAGAATAAGTTGCATTGGCTGCTTCTACCGCTCTAAGTGTTCCATTATCGCAGAAATTAGCTGTTACACCATTTATAATTTCAGCAGTAGGTGCATAGTTAAGTGTTACGTTAGTAAACGAAGATGTTGTTGTACAAATACCTCTCGTAATACGTACTTGATAATTTCCATTACGAGTAACAGTAAATACATTTGAGTTAGTATCATCTATTACTACTCCATTTACAAGCCACGCATACGTAGCACTATCTACTCTGTTTGCAGTAAGCGTTGTACTTGCATCACAGCTACGGATACTTGTGCCTTCTTCAATTGTAGCTTCAATAGGTGTTTCTACAATAGCTTCTACTCTTGTACGTGAACTTTCTAAACCTCTGAGTCCTACAACACTGATGTAGTACGTTGTATTTTGACTAATTGTTGGCGTTACAAAAGTAGCATTAGCTGTTTGAGCAACAAGTACGCCTCCTGTTTCTTCCACATAGACATTAAATACAGAACCACTACCACTAAGTACAATTTTAGCAGATCCTGTTCCACAAGTTGATGTAGTAGATACAACAGTTGGAGCTTCTGGGAATGTACTTGCGTTTGCTTGCGCAGCTTGAGACTGAACAGCACCATTTAAAGCAATAAGTCTATAAGAATAGAAAGTATCTGGATTCAATCCAGTATGTTCAAACGACGTTGTAGCTCCAGAAGTAATATTGGAGATTACAGTATTTCCTATGTAAAGTACATAGCCAGTAGCTCCACTTACAGCCGTCCACGACAAATTAATTTGAGAAGTAGAAATACCTTCTGCTCTAAATTGTGTTGGAGTACCTACTGTTACTGGTGGAGCTCCACCACCACCTCCAGTAATTCCACAGGCAGCAGGTGCTGTAAATAAAGCTGTAGAAGTAAATGTACAACTTGTACTGAAAGATGCTGTTACATCTACATCATTTCCATCAGCAACAAGATTTGTTAGTGTTACAGTCTGTGGACTTGTTGTCGTAGTAAATGTTTGTCCATTAACTACCAAACTTCCAGCAGGGTTACTATACGTAACTGTAACTGTTGCTGTATATCTATCATTAGCACAAGCTGTTTGGCTTACTAAAGAAATTCCTGTAATACTACAAGGAAGAGGATCTCCGATAGCCAATCCACCAGCAGCATTTCCATTACCAAATCCATTGTTAATAGTTGCAGCAACAGCATGGTTTGTTGTAAGATAAGCCGAGCTTGTGATAGCATGTGCTGTATTAGTAGCTCCATTTGCATTTGGTGTCGCTGGAGTTACATTACTAATAGCTCCACCAGTACGTTGCATTTTAGCATCTGTTGTCCAAGATTTGCCTGTTGCAGTTTCCCAACCTGTTTTTTCAGCATCTGTGTAATATAGAGTAACTCCTATATTTTCTGTAGATGGAGTAGTTGGTGTGATAAGCAAAGACTTTTCGGTAAGTCCATTTGATGCTCCAGCATTTGTATATGCAACTTGTCCTGTACCTGCTCTATCGATAGCTACTGTTGTACAACCATAATCATGAGTAGTAGTATTTTCCAGTTTAGCCATTACTTTATTGTTAGAGCTAATAACATAAACTGTACTGTTTGGTCCTAAGTATACTTGCTTAGAAGCAGTAGCATCTTCTACTGGATATTGTTGCAAACTGCTTCCTGTCAACACAATATCATCTATCGTAAAAGGAGGGTTCGTTCCAACAGAACCATCATTATCCCATCTCCATACTAAGTATAGCGTAGCTTGGTTTTCACAAGCAGCAGGAAGTGTAACTGAATATGCTGTAGTATTGGGATTATCTACAAAAGGATCAACCAAAGTAACTGTAGTAGGTGTTCCATTTACATTATCAGCAGGACCAGTAATATTTGTGAAAGGACCTGTTGGTGAGGTAGAATACATTAAACGTCCATAATCATACACATTACCAGAACTATAAGACTCACCATCTACTTTAAAGTTGAAGCTAAGTTGTAAATTTGTTGATCCTACTGTATTGATGGCAGGAGATACCAAACGAGTTCTTGAAGTACTACCAGTAGAATACTCTGGCAAACGGCTAGTAGTATTGTTAGTGATATATGCACTATTATTACCTGTTATGCCTCCATTCTCACCAAAGACCCAAACATTACTTCCTGTTGTAACATCTGCTACCGTCCAGCCTGCTGATGGCACCCCAAGTGTTTGTCCTTCAAAATTTTCCTCAAATAAAGTTTGAGTTACTAAAAGTGTGATATCATCATTATCATTTACAGTAAGTGTGTGTACATTATTTGTACCCAAAATAGCATCTGTTCCTACTACTGCAAGTGTAAGCTCAAGATTTTCAACTGCTTCTAAAGCATTGTCATCAAATACTCTTACTACTACATTTTGTGATGTAGCAGATCCATTAGTAAAAGTAAGCGTTGGAGTCTGAAGCACATAATCTTGTCCTGCTGTCATAGTTCCTGCTGTTGCTGTTACATTTACTGTAACATCAGAAGGAGGAGCGAGACTAATATCTACTGGAATGCTTACATCTTGATAACCTCTACAATCTACTGTTCCAGTAGAAGAGTTTTCTGTGATAGTACCTGTAGTAGCATTAAACTGTACCTCTGGACGAGCATCATAAATTCTGATATTATCAATCCAAAGATTATTTCCATTATCATTTGTGGTAACGAATCTTACTTTGATACTTTGTCCGATATACGCATTTAAAGACGCTGATTCTCTGCGCCAATTCGTTGCTGATGTAGGAAAAAATGCTGACGTAGAAGCAGGTGTAACTGTCGCCAAGGCATCTCCTGCTTTATCATAAATAGCTGTCGGATTCCAAGTAACTCCACAATCTGTTGAAACTTCAATAACTAATCTTTCACTTGCTGTTGCATTTCTTCTACGATAAGCAACATCAAACTCTACTGCTGCACTTGCCAAGCCAGCACCAGTAAGGTCAATAGCAGGAGACACCAAAATATCCTCTTGTCCTGAACCTGTATAAGAGTGATGTCTTAATAGAGCAGCAACAGTACGATTTCCATCTGAATCAACCAAAGTAGGCGTGCCATCAGCTACCCAAAGGTTACAATCATTATCTGGGTTTTGTACTTGCCAAGATGCAGGAGGAAACGAACTACCTTCAAAGTCAGCTACAATAGGCAAAGCTCCATTCCCTAAGGTAAAGTCAGAATCAGACAAATCAGAATCTGTGAAAGGGTCAGCTACACCATTTGGAAGAACTGAACGAGCTTCAAAAGTATGTGCTCCTTGTGTTACACCAGTAATATCATTTAAAGTAAGGTCTAAAGTACCATTTTGAGCTACATTTATTGTATTAAACGTTTGCGTCTCAGAAAAAGAACCATCTAATCCATACTCTATCGTGATGCTTGTAAGATTGCTTGTTCCATAGTTTTTGATACGAATAGAAGGCGTAACTGTACTGCTACAAGCATCCCCAACTGGATTCAAGACAGCTAAAACACCTGCATCATCAGCATTTGGTGGAATAGCTGCTTCAGAATTGATAAGTGAAAAACGGAATGTTTCTAAGATAGTACGCATACGAATAGCTTGGTCATTCGTAAAAATATTCATACATGCATCATCCGAATAATCCATATAGTTTTCTACCATATCTGGCGCATCTACTGGCGAGTCAGTACAAGAGTTTGTACCTGTAGCACATCCAAAATTAGAGCTAGCAGCATTTGGAGTATCTGCACAAAAATCATCTACTGTACACCCATTTACACCTCCTGGTGGATCGCCCCAAATATGGCGAAGACCAAGCCAGTGTCCAATCTCGTGAGTAGCTGTTCTTCCTAAGTTATAAGGCGCACCTCCACTTGGAAGAGTTTCTCCTCCAACAGAGCTTGTCGTCATCACTACTCCATCAGTTGTCATGTCTACAGGATCACAATCCATTCCACCCAAAGTAGTTTGTGGAAACTGTGCATATCCTAGAATTCCTCCACTAATATCTACACACCAAAAGTTCATATATACTGCACCATCATAACCTTGTGTTACTGTAGTAAATGGTTTAATAGTGCCATCAATAAAACCTGTTCCATAAGGAGGCGCACCCCAACCTTGTGCATTTCTATCAATACGATTCACTCCTATTTCTGCTCCAAAACCTGAACCATCTGGTCTTCTTTGTGCTAAACGGAACTCAATCTTTGTATCTGCTCCGTCTGGATGATTATTAAAACCATTTGTTCCTGTACGACGACGAAAATCATCATTCAATGTTTCAATTTGAGATTCTATAAGAGCATAAGAGATATTATCGCCTGTTCCAATAGGTTCTCCATCATGAATGACATGAACCACGATAGGAATAATATACACTCCATCTACAATATGGAAATTTGCTCCACCTTGTCCTGTTTCCTTGTTTTCCTTTATGATAGGAGCAATACGTTGCTCAAACTCTTCTAGCGTTCCTAAATTGGGATTGTTTGCTCTTAAGATTGCATCTTGCTCCATGGTTGCACAACGGATTACTCCATTTTGCTGTGCAAAAGAAGTATTTATGCAAGCGAGCATAATACAAATCACTCCCCACATAGGTAGTAGTAATTTTCTCATGACTATTTTGATTAGTAAGATTAAAATAAAAAATTATAAATAACTTGAATAACTCATCTAGTGCAGAGTTGCTATTCATTAGTTTCCGACAAAAATATAATATTTTTTTTCAGATTCATAAAGCTATTTGTAAGAATATTTGGCAAAAGCACCTATTAACTTAATTTTTAACATTTTTATCTAAAAAAAACAGTTTCTTTTTGGGAAACTGCCTTTAAATTAACTTCATTAATCTTCTTTATCCATCAATGATTCATTCGAAAATTTCTACAACAGGATTTCCTATACATCCACTTGGTTGCTGAAGTTTTAGTAGAGCTGCCATAGTAGCAGCAATATCTGTAATATCTACTCTGCGATAGGTTTTGCCATTCTTAATATTTTTACCAAAGAATAGAAGTGGCACTTGCGTATCATAGGTATAAGGAGTCCCATGAGTTGTTCCCCCTTTTTTATAATACGAATCCATATAGCCTGACTGAAACAAGAAGGAAACATCTGGAGAAAGTCTTGGATTAAATCCATTTTGGATAAGCTGTAAGAATCCTGTACGTTGTATTTGTTTACTCAGTTCAGTAGCTGTAATGGCTTGTAAGATGCCTTTTTTAGTAAGTAGAAACTCACTCACTTGCTTTTGTACTTCCTCTAACGAAATATTTTCTTCAAGTAATAGTTTTCTATTTAAGAACACGTCTTGGTCGCCCATATAGCTCACAAACTCTCCATCGCCGTGAATATCTTCTAAATAATTATTTAGTTCTATTTTCATAGAATCCCATTCTATATAATCAGCATCAAATTTTAAATCGTGTAAATGTGATGGTGTGGGTGCACCTGCATGGTCGGCTGTAAGAAACACAGTGTATTCTCCTTCTCCAATATTTTTGTCTAAAAACTCAAAAAAAGAAGCCAAATCTCTATCCAGTCTCAAATATGTATCTTGAACTTCTACTGAATAAATACCATAACGATGCCCTACATAATCTGTGGCTGAAAAACTAAGTGTTAGAAAATCTGTAACTGCATCTTTTCCTAATTCTTCCTTTAGAATAGCTTCTTGGGCAAAATCTTTCAAAAAACTATTAGCTAGTGCTGTATAAGGAAACTGTCTGTATTTTCTATCTTTATCATATTCATCTATAAAATAGGGAAAAGTTGCTTTTTTCTCTTTTGTTGGATGCTTTTCATATTTATTTTCATCAGCAAGGCTTCCTGTATAGGTTTCTAAAGGCAAAAGCAGCTCCCAGCCCTTTTTCATATAGGCATCTGGTAATTTTTTATCATTAAATTCTTTTACCCATTTAGGTAATTCATCAAAATAATAAGTGCTACTAATCATCTTTCCAGAACTTGCATCATGCCAATACGCACCGTTAGGAATATGTCCTGCTGGCAAAATTGCACTTCTATCTTTTATTGAAACTCCTACTACTTTCGCTTGTTGATTAGTTGCCAAACGAAGTTCGTCTGTAATTGTACTCGTCTTTAAATTGAGAGGCGACATTTTCCCACTCTTGTCTTCTGGACTTGCCGTTCCCAAACCTTTTACAGTGTTGTCTTCTGCACAATAAAACATTCTGTCTTCTGCTCTGCTATACCAATAGTTGTTTATGATTCCATGATTCATTGGTGTTGTCCCTGTAAAAATAGAAGCATGACCAGGAGCTGTGTTGGTGGGCGTATAGTTATAGTGCGTATTTTCACAAGAAAAACCTTCATTTAAAAGCCTCTTAAAACCATTATCAGAATAGTGGTCATAAAAACGATACAAATAATCGTAACGCATTTGGTCGACAACAATACCTACAACTAACTTAGGACGTGATTGAGTTAAATTATCTTTTTTTTCTGTTTGACTAAAAAGCTCATTAGCAACAAAAAAGCAAGATAAAAAGCTAAAAAAAGCTACTGATTTTGTAAATAAATTCATATTTTATTTTAAATTATTACTGGTTTTATATTGACTGCAAAGGTAGGTATTTTTTGAATCTTTGTCCTCCAAACTACTTAAACTATTTTGTCTTAAATTTGTAAGAGAAATACAAAATAATCAGACTGAATATTGATAATAAAATATGGCTAAACTTGATGGTACTCAAAAAAAAACTGACAAACTAACACTCAAAGAACAAGCGAAGGCTCTCAATTACCTGCCTCGTTTTTTTAAACTGATTTGGCAAACCAGCCCACGTTTTGCCTTTACAACACTCATTCTCAGAGTTTTTAAAGCAGTTATTCCACTCATTACACTTTATGTAGGCAAACTTATCATAGATGAGATTGTCAGATTAATAAACTCTGAAACTGCCTTTGAACTTATTTCAGAAGACACAAAATACCTTTGGATACTGGTCGGAATAGAACTTGGACTAACTGTTTTTTCAGAGATTTTGAGCCGAATGATTACGCTGACAGATAACCTTTTGGGAGATTTGGTGGCTAATCATACTTCGGTTTTGCTTATTAGGCATTCTTCAAAGCTAGATTTAGAACAGTTTGAAGACTCTACTTTTTACGACAAGCTAGAGCGAGCCAGACAACAAACAGCAGGACGAATTATTCTGATGTCTCAAGTTTTATCTCAAGGACAAGATATTATTACGCTCGTCTCACTTGCCATCGGATTGGTAGCTTTCAATGGGTGGCTGATTCTGATTTTGGCACTGGCTCTTATTCCTGCCTTTTTGGGAGAAACTCATTTCAACGAACGTGCGTATTCTCTTTCCCTCAACTGGACACCCGAAAGGCGAGAACTGGACTACTTACGCTATATTGGGGCAAGCGATTTTTCAGCTAAAGAACTCAAAGTATTTAGCTTGTCTGATTTTTTAGCCAATCGTTTTAAAAACCTTTCTGATAATTATTACAATGAAAACAAAAAACTCACTCAAAAACGAGCTTTTTGGGGAAGCGTTTTTTCAGTTATCGGAACAGCGTCTTATTATGTGGCGTATGTTATTATCATTGTTGAGACAATTACAAAAGTTATTTCACTAGGAGATTTGACATTTTTGGCTGGTTCTTTTGAAAGATTACGCCAAATGCTCCAACAGATTATGAATCGCTTTTCTAGTATTGCACAAAGCGCACTGTATTTGAAAGATTTATTTGAATTTTTGGAATTAGAACCTCTCATTCCTGTTACAGAAGCACAAAGAGATGTTCCTAATCCTATCAAAGAAGGATTTGTTTTTGAAAATGTAGGGTTCAAATATCAAAATCAAGAGCGTTATGCTATCAAAAATCTTTCATTTACACTTCATAAAGGCGAAAAACTAGCACTTGTCGGAGAAAATGGAGCAGGAAAAACAACCCTTGTAAAACTTTTAGCTCGTCTTTATGACCCAACCGAAGGTAGAATTTTATTAGACGGACACGATTTAAGAGAATACAATCCCACTCAACTTCGCAACCTAATAGGTGTAATTTTTCAAGATTTTGTAAAATTTGAACTTACGGCTGCTGAAAATATAGCTGTTGGAAATATAAATGAGCGAGAAAATAAAACACTTATTGCAGATTCGGCTCACAAGAGTTTGGCAGATAGTGTAGTAGAAAAGTTACCAGAAAAATATGAACAAATGTTGGGTAGAAAATTTATTGGTGGCGTTTCGCTTTCTGGTGGAGAGTGGCAAAAAGTGGCTTTAGGACGTGCTTATATGCGTGATGCACAGCTTTATATTTTGGACGAACCCACAGCAGCACTAGACGCACGAGCCGAACACGAAGTTTTTGAGCGTTTTTCAAAACTCATTGAGGGAAAAACTGCCGTTTTGATTTCGCACCGTTTTTCAACGGTAAGAATGGCAGACCGTATTTTGGTACTTCAAAATGGTAGTGTTTTGGAAATTGGTTCGCACGAAGAACTCATAGAAAAAAATGGAAAATATGCTGAACTATTTAATTTACAGGCAGAGGGGTATAAGTAAATGATGAATTGTGAATGGTAAATTATAAGGAACTAGGGATTAAAACTTTGGTCTACTCTAACGAGACTGACCTAACTTTATTAAGGTCAGACCGATAGGTCAGTACCGATATAAAATATAATCCCAAGTTCACTTTGAATTAATACCCCAACTTTGCCCTGTTCTGTGTCTCACAGAACCTCAAAGATATCTTTATGTCTAATATATTTTTTCTTACGGCAAGTTTCTTGTTCTAACTAAAACAAAAATTTCAAATCCTATCAAATCATAAATTTCAATGAAAAATATCTTACGTCTTTCGTACTTTTTTCTTCTTTCTCTCTCATTATTTTCTTGTGAAATAGATAGCCAATCGCCTATCGGAACGGATGAAGGCGAACCTTCAAGAGATTATCAGAATGGCTTTTTTGTGGTCAATGAAGGAAATTTTAGTTGGGGAAAAGGCACTCTCACTTTTATCCATCAAAATGGAATTGACAAAGGAACAGTTGAAAATAACATTTTCGAAAGAGTAAATAATGAGCCTTTGGGAAATGTGGCGCAATCAATGACCATCCATAATGGAATGGGCTATATTGTAGTTAATAATTCACAGAAAGTAGAAGTGGTAAATCCTACAACATTGGAAAAAGTAGCTACCATCGCAAACCTACACTCTCCTCGTTATTTTGTTGGAATAAATGACACAAAAGCCTATATCACAACCATTTACAGAGATTTAATTTATATAGTTGATTTGGAAAGCAATCAAATTACTGGAGAAATTCGTACGACAGACTGGACAGAAAAAATGGTAAAATTAGGCGACTATGTTTGGGTAACTTCTCACGATGCTGATAAAGTTTGGGTTATAGATACAAATAGCGATGAAATTATTCATACTGTTACAACACCAACAGGCTCAAAAACCATTGTAGCAGACGAAGCTCAAAACAGAATTTGGATTTTGGCAACAGGTTCAGATACAGAGCGAGCAAGGCTCATCACATCTTCACTTTCTGATGTAAGAAGTAGTGAGAGCAGAGTTTTTGAAGAAAATCAGCGTCCACAGTTTTTGAGTATGTACAATAATGATTTGTACTGGATTATGGATAACAACTTATATCAAATTTCTAGTTTTCAAATAGATTCTCGTCTGCCACAGATTCCATTTATTGAAGGTTTGGGAACTCAAAATACACTCATTTATAATGCTGTTATTTCCCCTAAAAATGGACGTTTGCTCTTTGCTGATGCCTTAGATTACCAACAAGAAGGCTATATTTTTGAATACGATTTAGCAAACAAAAGAGAGGTCGAACGCTACAAAGTGGGTGTTATTCCAAATGACATTTGTTTTAAGTAAAGCTAGGCTATTTGAAAAATAGCAAAAGCCAAGAAAAACCAAGGAAGCAAAATCCCTAAAAATAACATAAAAACTCCAATCTTTCCAGCTATTTTGAAAGTGGCAGATTTTCTTATCGTCAAAATAGAAATGATGATAAGAATAATACCAAAGAGTGTTCGCTGTCCGATTCCTTTTGTTACTAAAGAAGGTTGTATGTCTCCTTTTTGTGCGACTTTTTGTAACGTTTCTTGAAGCATCTGGTAAATAGTGTATTCTGTTGTAAGCTGAAAAGCAAAAAACAGAATGCCTAAAACAAGGACTAGAACATTGAAGAAAATATCTTTTTTCATTTGATAATTAGGTTTAATAAAAAAGCATTCTACTCAAAATTATTGAATAGAATGCTTTTGATAAAATCAATTTACTGAGTAATTCTAGTTTTCAGCATCCTCTTTAGAAGTTTCTGCATTTGCTTCTACTTCTTTTGATTCTTCTGCATTTTCCTCATTTTTTTCTTCTTTTGGAGGAGTTGTCAAAATTTTAAGCTGATTTTCGATAGCTGCAATTTCAGCCTTTGCTTTTGCAATCTTGTCGTTAAACTCTTCACGAAGTTTATCAGCCGTTTTAGATTTTGCAAAAAACTCAATATTGTTTTGCCAAAGATTGATTTCATTTTCCAAATCTGTGATTTTACGCTTGAGTTTGTTTTCGCTCTGCTTAAAGTCTCCAGCCATTTTTGGATTGTTTTCAATCGCCTTTGCTTGTGTTTTGAAGTGGAACGACTGTGCTTCTTCTGCACTTAGTTCAGAGTTTTTCATAAACAAAGCATTCACTTCATCAAAACGGTCTTGTATGCTACGAATATTCTTACGAGGAACAAAACCGATTTCGTGGAATTTCAAATGAAGCTCTTGCAATTTTTTAGTATCATTTGACTTTGATTTTGCAAGTTCTTCAATTTGGTTACAAATATCCTGCTTTTGTTTCAAGTTAGCTTCCTGTGCAGCATCTTGTTCTTTATAACGATTACGACGACGCTCAAAGAAGTGGTCAGCAGCTCCTTTAAATTGTTGATAAACTGTTTCACGGTGCTTCTCTGGAACATGTCCGATTTCTCTCCACTCACTTTGCAACGCCTTCAACTGATTAGCTGCATTGTTCCAATCTGTGCTATCTTTTAGCTCTTCTGCCTTCTTGATAAGCTCTTGCTTTTTGGCTAAGTTTTCTTCTCTAGCAGCATCTAATTTTTCAAAAAACTCTGATTTGTGTTGGAAGAATAATTTGAAATTATCCCAAAACTGCTTGTTCAAGCTCTTGGCTACTTCACGAGGAGCAGGTCCTGTAGCATCCCACTGCTTTTGAAGCTCTACCAATTCTTGTGTTTTGTTGTTCCAATCTCTGATTCTGTCTGCATCAAAGTTTACAAACTCTTCTACTTTCAAACAAAGGTCTTGTTTGATTTTCATGTTTTCTTGTAACTGCGCTTTGAAATTTTCTGCATACTCTCTACGAGCATCATAAATTTTATCAGAAGCTACTTTGAAGCGTTCCCAAAGCTGCTCACGGTCTGCTCTCGGCACAGGACCAATGCGCTTATATTCTTGGTGTAAACGGTTAAGTTCGGCTACGGCTTCGTTTATTTTTTCATATTCTAAAAGCTCTTCTGCACGAACTACTAAAGCTGTTTTTGCTTTCAAATTACGCTCACGGTCAAGGGCTAAAAGCTCTCTTTCTTGTGATTTCTGATTGTAGAAAAGGTCTAATAAAGCCTTGTAGTTTCTGTAGATTTCGTCAGCTTCTTGCATCGGAACATAACCAATGCTTTTGAACTCTGTTTGAATTTCTTTTACTCTATCAAATTCTCCTTTTCTTGAAAGCTCACTTGGTTTAGATGTATCTGTAAGCGAACGAAGTTCTTCTATAAGAGCTTGTTTTTTCTTGAGGTTGTTCTGTTTTTCACTTTCTAGCTTTTGATAATGATTGCGTTTTGCCTCTTTTATCGCCTTGAAGTTCTCATAGAACATTCCTGTAAGGTCATCTTGTTGGAATGAGAAACCTTCTTTTTCCTCTTCATTTTGAGCAGATTCTTCATATTTTTTGCGTGCTTCTTCTCTTTCTTGTTCTGTAAAAGCATCTATAAACTCTCTGATTTTAGAAACTTGGTCGTCTAAATAACGAAAATTTACTTTCTGATTCTCTCCTTCTTTTGCCTGTGCTGCAAACATTGCACTTTTTGAAACTAACTCTTCTTTTGTAAGAGTAGAGTAATCTTCTTGAGGGAGCGTTTCTATTTCTCTTTTTTCTGATTCAGAATCTTCTTTTTCTGTATCATCTGTTTTTTCTTCTTCTGAAGCATTGATTTCTTCGCTTTCTTTTCTGATAGCATCTAAGTCTTCTTGGCTTACTTCATCATCTACTTCTTCAGCAGATTCGTCTTTTAGTTCTGTTTCTTCTCTGTTGCTTTCAGCTTCTTGGACAATCTCCTTAGAAATTGCATTGTCCATACTTACGCTTGCTTCACTTCCCACTTCAATATTTTCTGTATTGTCTTCAATACTGTTTTTTGTAGTTTGAGTCGTGTTGTTTTGCTCTGTGTTTGCGTTGTTTAGGTTCTCGTTTTCTTCGTTCATCATAATAGTTACAAGATAAAAATCGGCAAATAATTAATAAAATATTGTCTGTTGCTATTCTCTTGATTTTTAAAAAATAGTCTATCAAACAATATACATAATGCAGTTTTAACAGAATGTAGTAGCATTACTACACTCATTAGCAAAGTTAGAAAAAATAAAATGAAATGAATGAGTTTTTGAGTAAATAAAAAAATACAAAAAACTAAAGATTTAGTCTTTTGTATTTTTAGTGTTTTCGTCTTCTTTTTGGTCGGCATTGAGTTGCCTTATGAGGTGATAGAAGGTGGCTGTTAGACCTAAGAAAATCAGTACAATAGTAAAAACAGGAAAATCAAGTTCCATTTTTTTATCTAGCCAATTTCCTGCAAAACTTCCCAAAATCACTGAACCTATCATTTCTGCACCAATACCTCCATATTTGAGATATTTATTGGGTGGTTTGGCTAAAGCCTCTTCTCTTTTTTTAGAAGCTATATTAATTTTTTCTGTATAAGAATTTTTGAATGTAGGTTCTGGTTCTATTTTTTTTGGAGAAATAGGAATATTTACTTCAGTTTCTTCTTCTACTTCAAAATCATTCAAAGAATCCTCTTGAAAGTGATAGTGCTTTTCTTTTTCCTCTTCCTTAGAATTTAGATGGTTTCTGACATTTTGTTCAAACTTATCTTCTATGCCATCCAGTCTTTTTTCTAATTCTTTATAGAGTTCATCTTCTAGATTATCATCTTTATTTTGAGCATTATCTTGAGGTTGCGAGTTCTCGTTCTTTTGGTTTGCCATTTAGTACAGGTTTAGATGTTCCGTTTAGTGCAGAACTTGATAGAGAAGTTGTTACTTTTGGAGCTTCTCCAACTTTGCACTGTCCATTTATTTTAGCCCCTGGTTCTGTTATCATTCTTAGTGTGCATACATCACCATTGATAACTGCATTGGCTTTTAGAATAAGCAATTCTGCTACAAAAATGTTTCCTGTAACCTCACCTTCTATCTCTGCATTGCTAGATACTAGATTTCCCTCTAGCTTAGAACCAGCCCCTAACGCTACCTTAGATTTAGAAGTGATATTTCCATTTATTTCTCCATCTATTCTTATATTTCCTTGTGTGAGCAAATCTCCTATAATCTTTGTGCCTTTACCTATGATATTATTTGCTTCCACTTCTGCCGAACTTACTGTTTGTTTTTTTGATTGGAACATAGCCATAATTAGTGTGTATTATCAATTAAAATAGTTTGTTTTTAAAAAACTCTCTCTCTTAATTCGTAAATAAATTTCTTCTAAGTTAATAGTATAGGATAGTATTATCAGATGATTTCTATTAATGCTAAGCATTGAATATAACCAAATACTTTTGTTTTTATGTATTTAAGGAAGCAATTTGGTTTTTTTCTGCTAAAAAAGCAAATTATTGCTTCATTAAAAAGCTATCAGAATTATGATTTATTTATACATCTGATAAAAAACCTTTGATTTTCAAACGCTTAAACAAAACAAAAATTGCATTATTTCAATAAAAGTTTATTTACATAAGCACAAGCACACTGCCATTGCTACTATCTTTTCTTCAATTTTGAGCCAATTCGAAAGCCACAAGCAACATCTATCATCATAAACTTATATTTTTTTTCTAACTCTAAGTACTCTAGATTGAACAAACCCCAATCATTCAACTCAAAAGGTGTAGGACGTTTATCTATAGGCGTATTGGCAATATATCGAAACCCAACGCCAAAATAAAAATTGCTTATCCAAGTTTTGGCAAACCTCCCCTTCCAACCTTTTATATACTGTAACCCTACCGAACGCCTTCTTACTCTATAATCTGTTTCCATTCCTTCTCCAAACACTGACCAACTTTGCGTGTTTTCATCAAATAAATACTCTTCATATACAAACTGGTTTTCCTTATAATTTACATTGCGAAACATTAGTTTTATGGCGTGATATGATGCTTTTTGAGGATTGCTTTTCGTATAAAGACGTATTTCTGGCTTGATAGCATAACTAGGGTAGGAAGAATATAGATTTCTGTTATTATCACTTTGGCTTCCTGTTAGATTAAAAATATAACCTATATCAGTATAAATCGATAGTTTATCTTTTAAGAAATATTCTGTTCCAAAATAAATCGTAGGACAAGGCTCAAAAAGAGCTAGAGGAGATAAATAAAAATCCATATCTGCTCTTTTGTATTCAGAAAATCTTAGCTTTTTGATTTTGCGCTCTACAATGATAGTATCATATTCATAATAATAATTTACTGTGTCTTTCTGAGCAAGTAAAAATTGGTCTGTTGTGAAATATGTAAGCAAAAAAAGTAATAGAGATAGAAAATGTTGTTTTTTCATGTTTTTTTATTGATTGATATGTTGTTATTTAACCTAAATCAAATATTTATTTTTTTATTATTCCACCAAATCGCACGCCGAGTGCAAAATCCATAGTAATAATTTTATAGGCTTTGTTAAAAGCAAGAAACTCTAAGTTTAACTCTTCAAGAAGATTGTCTTCAGCTTGTAGTGGATTGAAAGCTTTGTTTTCTGGCTGGTTAGAAATATAACGTACTCCTACACCTGCATAAAGATTGGAATTTATTCCTTTGATGAATCTTTTTTTAGTTCCTATAAGAAATTGAAGCCCTAGTGTTTGTCGTTTTACCCTATAAATAGACATATTTTCATCTCCTATGGCTGACCAAGTATTTGTAAGCGTACTAAAAGCATATTCTTCATGCACTCTCTGATTTTTCAAATAATTGACATTTCTCCATATTAGGCGCAGACCGTAATAAGAGGCATCTTTTGAGTTACTATTTTGTCTGTACCAACGAATTTCAGGTTTAATGGTATAATTTGCCTTTGCAGAATTTAGAATAGTTTGGTCTGTGGCATCTTCCTGTGCAGATACAGTTCTATCTACTTGAGTATTTAATTCTGCACCTGTGATATTTACCATATATCCCAAATCTACAAAAAGAGAGAGTTTATCCTTGAGAAAATATTCTCCTCCTATATATATAGTTGGGCGTGGTTCGATCAGTGCAAGTGGAGAAAAATAAATATCTATATCCCCTGCTTTATAATTACTTGATACTAAGTCTTTGTTTATTAGTTTAATTTTCCGTTTTGTATAGATGGTATCATAAGATGTAGTTGTATTTTGTGCTAATAGAGTTGTTGTACAGTAAAAAATAGTAATGAGCAAAAAAAGATTTTTAATATAGATAATATAAGACATAGCAAATCAGTAATCATTATTCTATTAAACAAATTAATATGGATACGTAAGATGAGCTTCTTTTGTGGCAATAATTACTAATAAATTATAATTCTTGATAAACTCTAAAACCTAAAAAGCAGATTATCAGAGTATATGCTCTAATTAATCTGCTTATCAAGTACATTATAATTTTGAGATTTAGGTTGGACACTTCATCCATTCTTTTGCCTCTTCTTCCTTATCAAAATAGGCTGCATTGATTTTGATATTTGTTTTTTCAACAACTCCTAATATAACATGCATCATGTTTGTTTGTAGCTTTGTTTTGGGTTTTACTATCCCAACATCTACTTGATTCTGTGCTAGTTTATAAAATTGGGGGCTAAAATAAGATGCAAACCAACTACGAGCCGAAAAAGGTACAGAAAGAGGATTCTCATCATCATCTATAACAGATAAAATAATTTTCTGATACGGTTTTGTCTTTGCGCTTTCCAATACAGCAGAATAGGCAGCTTTATAGTTTTGTTCGCTTACTTTGCTTTGTAAACGGATGAGATAATAGCCCGTTTCATCGCAAATATATGAAGTAGCACTCTCATCAGAGCTTTTATACAGTAGATTCATTGTTTAACTTTCTTTTAATGTGTAGCTGGGGAAATAGTAGTCTGAGGAAATAAAATTATACCTCTACGATACTAAAATACACAAAAAATATCTCTGATTAAGATTTTAGAATCCAAAAACCTAATTTTATGCTCTTTTCATCTTTAATTTTAAATTTTTCTAAAATAGAATCCTTTTTTTTAGTAGTTTTGAAACTGCTTTGCTAATAGCTTCTAACTCCATCTAAAAATCTATATTGCTTTTTAACTTTTTATGGAAAGTGTTTGGGAAATCCTTTCGTACAAAAAAAACGAACCTCTCATTTTTACCAATGTTTGGTTTTGGGTTTTGTTTGCGTTCGTACTTTTCATTTATCAGTTTGTTAAAGATGGAAGCATCAATAGCGTAAAGTACAAACTCTCTGGAGATTCGTTTGGAAGAAAAGAAACCTCACAGATTGCCAGAACTCTTTTTCTTGCTGTTTTCAGCCTCTATTTTTACTATCTTTCAAGTGGATGGTTCTTTTTGCTACTCATTTTTTCTACGGTGGTAGATTATTTTATTGGAGAAGGAATTTTTAAAAGTGATGACGAAAAGCATAGAAAACTTCTTGTTACAATTAGTGTAATCATAAATTTGTCTGTCTTAGCCTATTTCAAATATACTTTTTTCTTTGTAGATTCTCTCAACACCACTTCCGAATGGCTTACAGGAACGTCGTGGGAACTTGCGAAAACAGACTATTTAGCCTATTTCCTCAACCTTGTAGTAGGAAAACCTTATTTCGAAACAGATACTATTTTTCTTCCTGTCGGCATTTCTTTTTATACTTTTCAAACCATTAGTTATTCGGTAGATATTTACAGAAGAGAACTCAAGCCTGTAAATAATATTATTGATTTTGGTTTTTATGTTAGCTTTTTCCCTCAACTCGTTGCAGGACCAATTGTAAGAGCATCCGAGTTTGTCCCACAGATTTATCAAAAATATAAACTCTCTGAAACAGAATACAACGAAGCCATTTTTCTGATTATTAATGGTTTGGTAAAGAAAATGATGATTTCGGATTATATTTCTGCCAATTATGTTGATAGAGTTTTTGCAGAGCCATTTCAATATACAGGTTTTGAAAACTTGATGGCAGTTTATGGCTATGCGATTCAGATTTATTGCGATTTTTCGGGTTATACAGACATTGCAATTGGAGTGGCATTGCTTTTAGGCTTTCGTTTGCCTATCAACTTCAACTCACCTTATAAGGCAACCAGTATTACAGATTTTTGGCGTAGATGGCACATTTCGCTTTCTTCTTGGCTAAGAGATTATCTTTATATTCCACTTGGAGGAAACCGAAAAGGCAAAGTAAGAACTTACGTAAACCTATTCTTGACCATGCTTTTGGGTGGGCTTTGGCACGGTAATGCTTGGCGTTTCGTGATTTGGGGTGCGCTTCATGGTGTTGCTCTAGCTGTTCATAAACTTTGGCTTACCTTCGTAGATATTCCAGAAACGTGGCAGAAATCAAAAGTATATAATCTTGTCATGCTCATCATTACGTTTCACTTTGTTTGTTTGTGTTGGATGTATTTCCGTGCTGCTGATGTAGCTACAGTAAACCTAATGCTAGAACAAATTTTCTATAAGTTTGAAGTAGCAGGAGTTTTTGAAAGGCTTGCAGCATATAAGACTATTTTTTCCGTCATGCTGTTAGGTTTTGTAATCCATTGGCTTCCAGAAGACATCAAAACAGCTACAAAAACTACCTTCGCAGAGCTTCCAGACCTCATAAAAGCGATTATCATTGTAGCGATTATTTTATTTGTCTTCCAATTCAAAACAGCAGGGATTCAGCCTTTTATTTATTTTCAGTTTTAGAAATATTAGATAAAATGAAAAATATTTTAGTAAAAATAGGCTTTGTACTTTGCTTCTACTTACTCACTACTGCTTCCTATTCACAAAAATTGAATACTGTTTATGTAGGGTATTCTTCTGATAGCTTATCAAGGACAAATGGATTAACATTTGAAAATGATTCTATACTTGAATTTCATTATGTTCCATTTCATATTGGTTATGGGAGATACTATGTAAAAATGAAGTATGAGCAAAAAGATAATATCATATACATAGAAAAAGCAAACATAGAAATGCAAGATACTTTTCTTTTGAAAAATATTCCATCTTATTATTTTGAAAAAGACATTGTTTTGGAAATTGATGAAAAAGCAATCATTGATAAAAAAGATAATCGTGTTTACGTAAAACAGAAAGATATTAGAAAGAACAAACATAAAATGGTTTTTGTGTTTAATGGAAAGGAATATCGACAATACTCACGCAAAGAAAGAAAAAGACTAGCAAGGGAAATTAAATTAGAAGATTCTATAGATTATAACATTACTATTTATAAAGGATTAGAAGCCTATCTAAAATATGGCTATGAAGCTGTTTTGGGTGGGGTAATTGAAATTGAGGAGAAAGGAAATTAAATTCTTGCCGTTCGTTGGTGTTTTAGCGTAGCGACACCAACAACTTTTCACCTCATGTCCAGTATCTAAAAATATAACCTCATCCTGCCTTTCATCCTAAAAATCCTACCAATCCTTTAACAATCAAGAAACAGTATTTTCTACCTCACTCTCCTAATTTTCTGGCTTTACATTCTAGCCTTGCTTATTCTGATTTATGGCTGGCATAGAACACCTATTTTTATTCCTAAACAAACAAATAAAAATAGTAAGATTCGTTTTTCTGTTTTGATTCCTGTTCGGAACGAGGCTGAAAATATTACTAATCTTCTAAATGATTTAGCCTTACAAGATTTAGACACATCAAATTTCGAAGTCTTAGTTTTAGATGATAATTCAGAAGACAATACAGCCGAAATTGTTAGAAATTTCATTTCAAAAGCTCCTTATTCTTTGCAGCTTATTTCAGTTCCTGCTGCTGGCTCTGCACATAAAAAACGAGCTATTACTTTAGGAGTTTCAAAAGCAAAATATGAGTATATTATTACCACAGACGGAGATTGTAGAGTAGATAAAAGTTGGCTTTCTACCTTTTCTAATTTCATAGAAAGTAAGTCTAAGACAAGTCAAGAGGCATTTTTCATTGCTGGCGCAGTTCGCTTAAATCATACAAGAGATTTTTTTGCAGCTCTGCAAGCCTCTGAATTTGCTACGCTGATTGGAACTGGTGGGGCAGCTCTAAACCTAGGCTTTCCTTTTACTTGCAATGGTGCAAATATGGCATATTCAAAAGAAAAATTTATAGAACTAGGAGGTTATCAGAGTGATGAAACGAACAAGGATGAAGGGTATAAAATTTCTTCTGGAGATGATGAGTTTTTACTTCACAAGTTTCATAAAAAATACGCTCAACATATATTTTTCTTAAAATCAAAGAAAGCCATTGTAGAAACAGAAGCTACAAAGACTTGGAAACAGTTTTACCACCAACGAAAACGCTGGGCAAGTAAATGGAATCAACACAAAAAAATAAGCCATGCAGCCATCAGTGTTTTTGTATTTGTCGTACAAGTCTTGACATTACTGACATTAGTTTCTATGACTTCAACATTAATGAATGCAAACTTTGAAGTATTTGATGTAGAATATATAAACTATTTGTACTGTACTTTTTTTATCAGAATGCTTACAGAATTAATTTTCTTATTTTCTATTTTAATTTTCTTAAAACAAAAAAGAGTAATTTTTACGCTGCCTTTTTGGTGGATATTTTATAGCTTCTATGCTATTTTTTTTGGAATCGTAGCACAAAAAAAAGGCTATCAGTGGAAAGGCAGACAAACAAAATAATTAGGCAATATTGGGTAATATCACGTTAGCCACTTTTATTTTGAAATAAGAATAGTTTTTATGTATCTTTCTTAGTAAATTAGTCGCTTAAAGAATGTTTCTCATTACAAATATACCTTGAGAACAAATAATTAGCATATCATAATATTATATATACTGCGCTTTCCTTTATTAAATGGCTTCAGAATTTGAGCATATATCACCTTCCTCACAAATACGCAAACGCTTATTGAGTCATAAGCCTGCTATGTTTGGACTTATTGTAATTCTGTTTGCTATTTTTATTGCTCTTGCTGGACATACCATTATGCCAGACAAAACCCCTGATGCCAACGATGGGGCAATACAGATAAGCAAGCAAATGCCTATTTTTGAAACCAAAATTTTAAAGTTTAGAAAAAGGCTAGAAACTCAACACGCAGGTTTTTTTGAAAGCATTTATAACGGAGACGAAACAGATTACATCATTACTCCTATCGATACTTTCAGAATTGTGGGTGATACAGTTTTCTACAAAGTATATGGTAAAAAGCAAGAAGAAGAAGCCTTCTCTCTCATTTATGCAACTAAACCTGTCTTTACTGGGCATTCTAATTTGCTTTCCGACGACTCACTCCATTATAATTACCAAATTAAGGGCGATACAGTACGTTATGTAGATATTCAGAAGCGCATCAGAACAACAACACTTTTCGAACTCAAAGAAGAATTTCAAAAAGAAAATATAGAAACTCGCACCTATTGGCTAGGAACAGACCGTTTGGGCAGAGATATTCTAAGTCGTTTGATGTACGGAACACGTATTTCTCTGATGATTGGAACAATAGCTGTCTTGATTTCTTTGGCTTTGGGTGTAACTCTAGGAGCTTTATCTGGATATTTTGATGGTTGGATAGATAATGCCATTCATTGGTTTATGACAGTAGTCTGGTCAATACCTAGTATTATGCTTGTTATTGCCATTACGATTGTACTTCAAAGCAAAGGAGTTTGGGTAGCTTTCGTAGCAGTCGGACTTACCATGTGGGTAGAAATTGCACGTATCGTAAGAGGTAAAATCAAAGCTATCAAGAGAAAACCTTTCATTGAGGCAACTCACGCTTTTGGTATGAGCCATTGGAGAATTATATTCCGTCATATTTTACCAAATATGTTGGGGGAAATAGTAGTCGTTACCACCTCAAATTTTGCAGCAGCTATATTAATAGAAGCAGGATTGAGCTTTCTAGGACTAGGCGTAAAGCCTCCGACTCCTTCTTGGGGAATGATGGTTTCTGAAGGTTATTCTGTTATCGGAACAAGCAATAGTTGGCATTTAATTGTCTTTCCAAGTCTTTGTATCAGCCTTTTAGTGCTTGCTTTCAACCTTTTAGGAAATGGATTGAGAGATGCTTACGACCCTAATACAAACCATGGATAAATTTCATTTTTTTGTCAAATAATCAATATCTTCTAAAAGTCCTGCATCAGTAGGCAACTTAGTTGTAGAATAAGCTATTTTCCCCTCTTTATCTATTAAAAATGCAATAGGAAGTGTATGGATATTGTAGCCTAAAGTATCTAAAAAATAGCAAGGAAGACGAATAATATTGAGCTTATCACATTTTTCTCCCATTTTTTCTTTCTCTGTATCTGAAATATTTGATGCTTCAGTCTGAATCCAAAGAAATGCCACTTTGTTTTGCTTATTTTCTCTACTCAACTGATTAGTAAGATATTCAAAACCTTCTAAGTAATTGTTTAGTACAAAACCTTCTAACGGACTAAAAAATAAATAAACAACTTTTCCTTTAAAATCAGATAGTTGTACATTTTTATTAGTCATATCTTGTAGTAAAAAATTAGGTGCTGTTTTTCCATAGCTTATTTTTTCAGATTTTTCAAAAAACTCTCTTACTACTGGTGCTGATTTATCTTCTTTATGTTGTTTGATATATTTTTGATAATATTTCTTGTAGAGTTTTTTATCGCCTTTCCCCATCAATTCTAATAATAAAATAGCCTGTGCGTGTGCTTGAACGCTTTCTTGCAGTTCTTTTTCTACAATTTCAAATAAGAGAGGATAATACAAATTCGAATATGCCTTCAAATAGTTTTCATTGTGATACTGTGTGTAGCGAAACTCCAAATAATTTCTCAAAAAACGTAGGTAAGCCGTTTGATTAAGAGCAGATGGAGTCTGAATGACTATTTCTTCGAAGAAAGAATAATATGAACTGGACATATTTTGTGGTTTTTGCTTGTTTAAATAAGCATGTAGGACAGGATATTCTGCCAAATGATTTGCATTTTCATAGGCAATTCGATGTTCTAGGGCAAGTATAAAATCATCAGAAAGAGGCTTTTTACCTATTGCTTCTTCTAATAGTTTGTACTGATTTTTTCTCAATTTTTCTACCTCATTCTTAAAATTTTTCTCTTTCAACTCTTTATATTTTCTCGGATAGAGTGCATTTTTTGAAGTCTGTCCAAATTCAGCTTCCCACTGCCAAAGAAAATTATTTTCTGATGCTCCTAAGCCAGAAAATTTTACCTTAGAAAATGGCTTTCCAATATCTATTTGCATATTTAAGCTATCTCCTACGTGAAGATAAATCTGCCCTTTTTTGTCTTTACATTTCCATGTGAGCCAAGTAGATTTTTTCAATGGAATATTAAAATTAAATTCTCCCTTATCATTTGTTGTCAAGAGTTGCCTTTTTGGCTGATATGTTAGATACTGATATTGGTATTCTATAACCACCTCATAAGAAGCTACGGGGCTAATTTTGCCTTCCAAAATGGTTGAAAATTGAGCTAAAGCATTACAAGGCAAACTCAATGTTGGCAGCAGAAAACAACAAAAAATAATGAAATCAAAAACACAAAAATGTAAGACAGTTCTCAAACGTATAAACACCCTCATTAGTATAAAATTCTTAAAAAAATACAACTATATTAAACAAAATTAAGTCAAATTACATGTATAATATATCAATCTAGCAAATTTACATCACTTATTTAGTAGTTTTATAAGCATAACTTGATTTCTATCCTGTTTTTAACCTAATGACACACTCACACCATCAAGAAAGGCATAACCACGAGCATGCACCCAAAAGTTTAGAAAATATAAACGTAGCTTTCTACATTGGTATTGCGTTAAATATTATATTTACAGCTATAGAATTTTTTTATGGATATGCTACTAACTCACTTGCTCTTTTATCTGACGCTACACATAACTTAAGCGATGTAGGAAGTCTAATTTTGGCTCTTATAGGGATGAAACTTGCAAAAAAGACAGCGACCCTTAGTTATACGTATGGATTTAAGAAGGCTTCTTTATTGGCATCTCTTATTAACTCTATATTGCTCGTTTTTGTAGCTGGAGGAATTATTTATGAAGCAGTGGAACGTTTTTCAACGCCTTCTCCAGTAGCTGGCACTGCAATTATTATGGTGTCTGGGATTGGGGTTGTGATAAATACAATTTCTGCTTTTTTATTTTTTAAAGGGCAGGAAGACGACATCAACGTAAAAGGAGCTTTTTTACATTTGCTTGTTGATGCACTGGTTTCAGTAGGTGTAGTTATAGCAGGCACAATCATTTATTTTACAGGTTTTAAAATCATCGACCCAATTATTAGCTGCGTAATTGCAATAATTGTTTTAATTTCTACATGGAATTTATTCAATGAAAGCATTAGACTTGTTTTAGACGGTGTACCCAAAAGCATAAAATTAGAAGAAATAGAAAAATCTCTTTTAGAAATAGATGAAATAGAGAGTGTTCATCACATGCACGTTTGGGCTTTGAGCAGTACAGAAAATGCAATGACTGTACATGTAGTATTGAAAGAATCTGTTTTTGAGGACACAGAAAACATAATACAACATTGGGAAAATCTAAAGCTCATGATTCGTCATGAACTCTTACATCATTCTGTACATCACGCTACCTTGGAGCTAGATACGGATGATAGCTTAGAAGATGAGAAAGTTCATTTATAAAATAAAGTTATATTTTACAAAAAACAAAAAACCATTTCTAGCAAAAAGTAGAAATGGTTTTTTATTGTAAAAACTATAAAGTTAGGATTACTTCTTAGTTTCTGCTGCACGTTTATTTTTAGTTTCTTGTACTTCTGTACGGATTTCTTGTGCAATTTTTTTAAGCTCTTGCATTCCTTTACGGATACGAGTTCCAGCAGCTTGGTTGTCTTTTTCGTAGAACTTAGAAAAATCTTCTTGTAATCCTGTAATTAAGTCTTCGACTTCTTGATAACGACCCATAGTGAAAAGTAAATTGAAGGTTATAAAATTTAATTAAAATATATTTTTGATGAGCAAAGAACGTATTAGATAAAATATCTTTTTAGCTCATATATGCTCTATTTGAATGACAATATACTAACAAAACTGTCAAAAACAGCGTTTAAAGGCATTTTTTTTCAATTTTAGCCCTATTTTTTTCATAAAAAAAATAGGGCTTTCCTAACTATCAGAGAATAATTATTATAAATTACTGAAACACAAAGATTTATAATAACTTGAATTATGCTCTTCCAATTCTTTAGAAGTAAGAAAATGACCTAGAAATAGTTAAATTATATAGCTGCACTAATTTCGCTATTAGCATACACTCCATTTTTGAGTTTGTCAGAAACAGCTTTAAACGCCTCAATAGTTTCTGTTACATCCTCTAAAGTATGCGCTGCTGTTGGAATAAGACGTAACATAATTACATCTTTAGGCACAACTGGATAAATAACCACAGAGCAGAAGATGTGGTAGTTTTCACGAAGGTCAATAATAAGATTTCCAGCCTCGTTATTTCCTCCACTCAAAAATACTGGAGTCACTGGTGAGTTAGTTTCTCCGATATTAAACCCGTTTTCACGCAAACCATTTTGAAGAGCATTTACGACTTTCCAAAGATTCTCCTTTAGCTCTGGCATAGTACGAAGCATTTCCAAACGCTTCATATTACCCACTACAAGTGGCATAGGAAGTGTTTTTGCATAAATCTGTGAACGCATATTGTAACGCAAATAATTGATTACGTCTTCTGGACCTGAAATAAATGCTCCAATACTTGCCATAGACTTAGCAAAAGTAGAGAAATATATATCGATTTGGTCTTGAACACCTTGTGCCTCTCCTGTTCCGATACCTGTCTCTCCCATTGTACCAAAGCCGTGTGCATCATCCACCAACAAACGGAATTGGAATTTTTCTTTAAGTTCTACAATCTCTTTGAGTTTGCCTTGGTCGCCGAGCATTCCAAAAACACCTTCTGTAATCACTAAAATAGCTCCACCTGTTTCTGCTACATATTTAGTGGCTCTTTCTAATTGTTTTTCACACTTTTCAATATCATTATGAGGAAATACATAACGCTTGGCAAGGCTCATACGAAGTCCATCAATGATACAAGCATGACACTCAGAATCATATACTACTACATCTTTACGGTCAAGGAGAGCATCTACAACAGACATAATTCCTTGATAACCATAATTTAAGATAAAGGTATCTTCTTTCTGAACAAAATCAGAAAGCTGTGATTCAAACTCTTCAATCGTATTCGAATTTCCAGACATCATACGTGAGCCCATCGGATAGGCAAGTCCCCAATCTTTTGTCGCTTCTGTATCTGCTTTGCGTACTTCAGGATGATTGCCAAGTCCTAGATAATTGTTCAAGCTCCATGTCAATACTTCCTTTCCTCTAAATTTCATACGAGGCTTAATTTCTCCTTCTAATTTTGGAAATGCGAAATATCCGTGTGCAACAGAAGAAAACTGACCTAAAGGTCCACGATTAGTTTTTAATTTTTCGAATAAATCCACGTTGTATCTTTTTAGTTAATGGTTTTTGATATAGCGACTTTTGAAATGGATAATTGAGTTTTTTTATTTGAATATATATTTATTTTATTCTATTACGGCTCAATTATTTTTTCGTTATTGTACTGATTTTTTACTTGCTTTCTATTTAATATTTAAAACAAGACGACCTACTTCTAGTAAAAAGTCGGAAAAATAATATGCAAATATAGCGCAAAAACGACAATTTTGGAAATATAGACAGTTTGTAAGTCATTTTTGTTGAAAAATTAAATACTACCTATGGTTTTACAATATGGAAATTATGAGAAGAAAATCCATACTTGTATAGTTATTCTAATTGAAGATAAAACTTGACTTTCCCTAACCCACCTATTATTTTATTTTAATTCTTTCACATTATGAAAAATGAAGATAAAGTCCTGTCCGACGAATATTTAGTTTATTTTACCAAACTCACACCAGAGCAAATCGTTGCTCATCTGAAAAATGGAGTTGCAGAAGAGAGTCAGAAACAAAACTTTGTAGAAGCTCTTAAAAGTGGTTTACACTTTGAGGGAACAATCTCACATAATTCATTTCATCTTAAAACTAGAGGTAAATATGAGCATATTTTAAAAGGCTTCTTTGTCAGAGAGGCTGAATATACTAAAGTGGAAGTAACTTTTGAATATGATGAGTTTATATCTAAAAAATGGCGCAAAATTTTATTAATCGTATTAGGAGGGTTAATTCTTGGACTTGGAGCTATCATGTATTTAGAAGCTAGGGATGATTTATGGATAGCATTGCTACTTGTAGGAATACTATTTTTGAGTATGCTTTCTCCAAAAAACAACCAAACACTTCTTGTTTCTTCTTATAAAAAGAAATTAAAAAAATTATTAAATGCTTATCAGGTCATAGAAAAATAACCTGTATTCTGCCTTTATTTGAGTATTGGATTATAAAACATATATTTGTACCCTTGTTATCTGTAAAAATATAAATCTGTTCTTATCAAAAGGTATTCACTTCAACACTTACAAAATATATTTTATATCTTGTATAAAGTGTTGAGCTTTTTAATAAAAAGTATTTGATTTCTGATTTATATATGTTAAATTGTGCATAGCTTATCTAATATAAGATGCTGATTAAAGATTTGGTTTAAGAATATCATTGATATACATATCCTAATTTTATTTTTCAAAAATAAATTAGAAACTACTTTTACCAATACATTAGAACACTAAACAAAGCGAATACTTTTTTATTATTCGTTGAATCTATTATTTAATTAATTCTCCTATATTTCGGCATAATATGCACGACGATTTTCAGATTACTAAATATTACAACGAGTTTAATAAAAATGGTGTTACTGCTATTTTTCAAGGTGCTTTGTCGCAATCTGTATTATCAGAAATTGCAGAGAACTTAAAAGAAAAAATATCTGACCGAGAAACAATAAAAAGTAAAATTTTTGCCATTTTTATTGAACTGGCTCAAAATATTTATCATCATTCAGCTGAAAAAAAACACTTTCATACTACTGATTCACACATTGGAGTAGGCATTGTTTCTATTCGTGATTTGGGAAACCATTACTCATTGAGTGCTGGAAATATGGTAAAAAAGCATCAGCGAGAAGCCTTAGAAGAGCGTTGCAATTACATAAACGGTCTGGATAAAGAGAGCTTAACAGCGTATTATAGACAAGAAAGAAAAAACGCCAAAGGCAAAACAAGCACAGGTGCACATGTAGGGTTAATAGATATGGTAAGACGCTCTGGCAATCCTTTAAAAATACGTTTTGATACTATTTCAGAACATCTTAGCTTTTTTTCAATTACTGTAACAGTAAATAAAGACTGGCAACCAACAGATACATAAAAAAAAGATATACTAAAAATTAATATAAATTGAGCTTAGATTCATTTTCTATTCTTAATTTTGATACAACTACTAAGAAAAGCATAAGCTATCAAAAACATAGCAAACCATTATGGAAAATTTTTTTTTCAAAGGACAAAAGTTTACCCCAACGATTGACTTTAATGGGGAAGAGGGGATTTTGAGTATAGAAGGACAATCTTATCCAGAACACGCAGAAGAAGTATTTGCGCCTGTTTTTGATTGGTTAGAGCGTTATCTACAAACTCCTAAAAGGAAAATTACTCTTAACTTTCGCCTTTCTTATTTTAATACAGCAACTTCTAGGCGTTTCCAAGACCTCTTAGAAACGTTAGAATTATATGAAAAGGAAAAAGGAGGAGACGTAACCATCAACTGGCATTATAGAGAAGATGATTATGATATGTTAGAGAATGGCGAAGATTACATTGAATCTATTGATTTGAACTTTAATCTTGTTTCTGTAAAGCATTCAGAAGAATAGATAAATATTCAGTATTTCATAAAAAACGAATAAGGTGTTTAGCTTTATTCGTTTTTTTATTACTATCAAGAAAAAATCTATTTTTAGAGTACTGGACACCAATGTATTTGCTGTTCTGTAAGCCATAGAACAGGGAGAAAATATCGTTTGTTGGAGTTTTAGTATAGCTACGCCCACAAATTTTTATATAATGTCCAATACTTTAATCTATTTTATATCTTGAATATCGATAACAGTATCTTCTTCTTTGAGAATAGAATCAAGCATTTCCTTCATAGCTAAAGATTCTTGAGCCAAAATATTTGAATGTGGAATAGGTGGATTTTGAGGAACAAAAAGTGTATATGTTTTACCTTCTTTCAAGTCTTTCTTAGAAAAAGTAAGAGTGTTCATTAAAAGCCAAGGATTATGATATTTGAGCGTTTTGTAACTCATTCCATATCTTGTAGCAAGAGCCGAAATATCATTGATGGTGCTATCAAGCGTAATTTTTCTATATTCTACTGGAGGATAACGTAACTCTTTAGGAATAACGAAACCGTATTTTTCTGGATGTTGCATAATTTCCTTAAATGCCAAAGCACGATAGATATAGCGAGCTGTTTCAGGGTTTAGAGCTACATCGTAATAAGAAATTGCATTCTGATTGCGAAGGGCAGCATTCATTCCTCCCATTCCACGATTGTAAGACGCTGCTACAAGTGTCCAGTTTTCAAATTTTTTATACGAACGTTTTAAATACTTACAAGCTGCACGAGTAGATTTTTCTATATGATAACGTTCATCTACTTCCTTTGCAATTTCTAAATCAAATTCTTTTGCTGTCTCTTCCATAAACTGCCAATATCCGTCTGCTCCAGAACGAGAACGCACATTTTCAAGCCCACTTTCAATAACAGCGATATACTTCATATCTTCTGGAACACCTTCTTCTCTTAAAATTTTTTCAATAATAGGAAAAAACTTTTCAGAACGCTTGATAATAAGGCTTGTAGAAGAATGGCGAAAAACATTAATATAGAGTTCTTTGTCAAAACTTTCTCTGACTTCTTCATCGTATAATGGCACTTGCTCCCCACAAAACTCAAAAGTAGTGGGTACACGAACAAGAACATTATGATAACCTTCTGGTAGCGTCTTCATTTCACTTCCCAAAACTACTTGGCTAAACTTTTCTATCAAAATATATCCTAACAAAAAAGCAACAGCAAGTAAGAGTAAACCAGTAGTAAGACGGCTATTCATAGAAAGAAATAAAAGAATACGAGGAAATTAATTTATATTCAAAAGTAAGAAACTAAATGCAATACTAAAAGGAGTAAGAACAAAGTTTCTGTAATAAAATTAGCAAATCGCTAAGAATCATAAAATATAAAAAAAGACAGAACCGAAGTTCTGCCTCATAAAAAACTATCTGTAGAGGAAAGAATATTTAGAGTACTGGACATGATATAAAAAGTTGTTGGTGTCGCTACGCTAAAACACCAACAAACGGTGTTTTTTCTCTGTTCTGTGACTCACAGAACAGCAAATATATTGATGTCCAGTACTCTAAAAAATATTATTCCGTCTCTACTTCTAAGCCAAACTCTTCTAAAATTTGTGGAAGCCACGCATTTAGACGTTCTTGTGTCATTTCTGGCTGGTTGTCTTCATCTATGGGAAGTCCCATAAAAACTCCATCACGCTCACCTTTTGAGTTTTCGTAATCGTAACCTTCCTTAGACCAAAAACCTACAAGTTCTCCTCCTTTTTGCTCTATTACCTCACCAATCATTCCGATAGCATCACAAAACCACTCGCCATAACCCCACTGGTCGCCAAGACCAAAAATTGCCACTTTCTTTCCAGTAAAATCTATATTTTCAAACTCTGGCAAGATTTCCTCCCAGTCGCTTTGAAGCTCGCCATCGTACCAAGTAGGTGCGCCAAAAATTAAATATTCATAAGGAATAACAGCTTGTGCGTCATGTTCGCCAAAGTTGTATAAATCTATAAACTCTTCTCCTAGCATTTCTCTAATTTGCATAGAGACGGTTTCTGTATTTCCTGTATCTGTTCCGTAAAAAAGTCCTATAATTGCCATATATTTTAATTACGAATTAATTAATTACGACCTGCTAAAGCAGCGAAGCTAATTACGAATAAATTTTAGCTTATAATTAAAAATTCTATTTTATGATGATTAATCAGTTAAAATCGCATTATCTACGTCGTTGTTGGTGTCTCCAACAACGACAAATATTATTTATTTTTTCTTTTAATCTGCTCTTGAATAATTGAACCTAAAAGTCCACCCATAACCAATCCGTAGCCTGTCATGTTGTACCAAACTGATTTTATAGCACAGCTTCCAGAAAGACAACCAATTTCTTTCCAATAAAAGAATCCAACGATTGCGCCTACTGCTGCACCAATAATAATAAGTTTTTGTTTATTTAAAATATTCATAATTGAATGTTGATTTTGTTTGTTTGAAGATTATTATGAATCTTCCCCTATTTTTTGCAAAGGTATTGAAAAGTCGGCTAAAATCCTTTTATGTTACAGCCTTCCTCGTCTTATTTGTTTTTAATTAAGAAAACAATTTAGACCTACATTCTCTTAGTGAAGCAAAATACAACCCACTTTTCAAACTTATTTTTTCAATAATGAGCAACACTAATTTTGAAGGTAAAAATATATTAATCATTGGCGCAAGTTCTGGTATCGGACACGCACTAGCCAAACAACTTGAAGCTGCTGGAGCAACACTTTTTACAGCCTCACGCTCCAAGCCAGAAGGAATTACCTCCACACACACAGAACTAGACATAACAGGAGAAATTGATAATTTAGAACTTCCAGACGTGCTACACGGATTGGTATATTGTGCAGGAAGTATCAATTTAAAACCTTTTGCAAGGCTTAAAACACAGGATTTTGAAAAAGATTTTCAGATAAACGTTTTGGGAGCAGTAAAAGTAATCCAACACAGCCTTAAAGCCTTAAAAAAAGCCGATACGAGCAGTATTGTCTTGTTTAGTACAGTAGCCTCAAAAGTAGGGATGAATTTTCACGCCAGTATTGCCACAGCAAAATCAGCCGTCGAAGGTTTAGGACAATCGTTGGCAGCTGAATTAGCCTCTCAAAAAATACGAGTAAACGTACTTGCACCTTCACTCACAGATACACCACTAGCGAAGGCTCTACTTTCCACAGAAGATAAACGAGAAGCCTCTGACAAACGCCATCCATTGGGAAGAGTAGGAACAGCCGAAGATTTAGCTGCTGCATCTGCCTTTTTACTCTCCGATGAAAGCACTTGGATAACAGGACAAGTAATAGGAATAGATGGAGGAATGGGTAAAATAAAACTTGTCTGATACGATTTTGATAAGAAACCGTAATTGACTGAGTTGTTTTACAATTATAACGTTAGAACTAAAAAATATACGGTTGGGAGCTGAATACGTAGCTCTCACTCACAAAATGTGAGTGAGAGCTTACTTTTTTTTAGCACATTTTATGTAAGTTGTAATTGTGTAAAACCTCCATCAGCAATAATTTCAGTTCCTAACATGTAAGATGCATCATTAGAAGCCAAAAATAGTGCTGCCTTTGCAATTTCTTCAGGTTGAGCAATGCGTTTCATAGGGTTTTGAGAAGCTAGAGATTGTATCATTTCTTGCACTTGCTCTGCTGAAAGTCCAGGCATATCAAGAATAGGAGTTTTTGTAACACCAGGACTAACCATATTGATGCGAATATTGCGTGGTAATAATTCAGTACTCAGAGTACGGGCTAAAGAACGTAGTCCTGCTTTACTAGCAGCATATGCACTTAGTGAGTGTTGTCCAATCTGATTAGAAATAGAACCTGTAAATATAATTGATCCTCCATCATTCATTTGTGGGAGAGCTGCTTGAATTAAAAAGTAAGGCCCTTTCAAATTAATAGCCAAAACTTCATCATACATTTCTTCTGTCATTTGTTCAATAGGAGCAGCTTTGGCTATACCTGAATTGATGTATAATATATCAATCTTTCCAAAAGCCTTTACAGTTTCTGCTACTAAAAGTTTACGATCTTCAGAGACTGAAATATCACTTTTTATACCACGTACATTATCACTTGCAAGTTCTTGACAAGCAGTATCAAGTTTTTCCTGTGTACGCCCAGTAATCATAACTTTAGCTCCTTCTGCTAAAAATAAACGGGCAGCAGCTAATCCAATACCACTTCCCCCTCCTGTAACAATACAAACTTTACCTTGAAATCTTGACATATATCTAAATTGGTTTATTTAATTAGAATAGAATTTATTGAAATGCAATATTAAATTACTAGACATTGAGATAAAAGTTGTTGGTGTCGCTATGCTAAAACAACAACGAATGGTACTTTTTCCCTATTCTGTGATACACAGAACAAATATCTGTTCATACCCAATATTCTAGCTAGCGCAATATATACAATATTTTCTTTTTTTCTACCATAAGAATTTCCTTGTTTCAATAAATTTACACTAACCTAATTACTATAAAATAATAAATCAATTTAAATCTTAAATTATTTACCAAAACAATACATAAGCAGTTAATTTTCATTTTATAGTTATTTTTTTCACTCTAAAATATTTATTTTAGCGCAGAGTTAAATATATCATTATAACCAAAATATCATAATCATGGAAATTTACAATAGTGAATATCAAACTATTAACTTTGACAAGACAAAATCTATTCTTTCAAAATCTTGGACATCTAAAACAGAAGATTTGGATGAAGATACTTTTTCTTCTGAAGTTATTAAGATTGCAGAATATACTGAAGAATATAAAGTTCAATACATTTTAGATGACACACGTGACTTTACGTTTACAATTTCCGTAGAGTTACAGAATTGGGTAGATAACGAGGTATTTCCACGCTTTATAGCAGCAGGATTGAAAAAATATGCCATTATAGTATCAAAAGAATTTATTTCTCAGCTTTCTATTGAGCAGACCATGGAAGGTGATGCAGGAAGTCAAAGCTTTGAAGTACAATATTTTGACAATACAGAAGAGGCTAATAACTGGATTATGAACCGTTCATCTTCTGACATTAGTTCTATTTAAAAAAATAGGGAAAGCAAAAAATATGACAAAGGTTATCACAGTTTTTTACGTGACTGATTATCAATTATTTACTAAAAATCGCATCGTGCTTATTTCTTCATAGCGTTGAGTATGCAACCCTCAATGCTATGGAAAATGAATTTAAAAAAAATAATCATGATAAGGCTTAATCATAGTTATCTTTTGTTGTTTTTTATACTTTTCAAAACTTTTGTCTCTATATGATTTTATTTCATTTCCAACGTTTTTTTCTTCCAAGAAAGTATTTGACAAGAGATAAATGTTTTACTTTAACTTGTCAAGCATCAATTATTAAAAATAATGAATGGTAATATAAGCACCCTTGAAAGATATAAAATAATTTCAAATTGAAACCAAATTCATAAAGACGTAGAATTTTTGATAATATCTTAAAAATTTATAAATAAAGAAATTGATTTTTGTGCTTAGACTTTTCCTAAGAAGTTGTTTTAAGAATAAAATTGTTTCATTGGAAGTTCTCGCCATTGACAACTTGATTTTAAACGATAAACAATAGCTTTAATAATACGCCAAAGAGCGACTTTTATCCGACGACCTTTGGAAAATTGCTCTAAATAAGGTAAAATATTTTCTGTTATAATTTTTTTTGATAGGTTTACGTACATAGAGGAAAAAATGGTTACGTTGCAAATGTGGTTATTTACAATGATAACTATTTTGACCTCTTTTTTTGATAACATAAATCTACATTCTTAAACAAGTTCAATGTAAAAAAGTAGCTTGAATGAAGTATAAAATAAATTTTATTTATTATTTCTCGTTCAAGCGCACTTTTTGGCTACGCCGACTTTCAGTTCATCAGCATATGCTGACGAAACGGTAAGCACAAATGCAATCTTGCACTAGAAAACTATTCTTAAACAAGTTCTAAGCCTACAATCAAATTGTACAACATTATGCAAAATATATATAAAAGTAAATTCGTATCTATTAACATTCTTCCAAAAAAGGAACTTCTAATTATTGAGTGGCTTTCTGATTCGGAAGACATGACAGAAGAAGAGTTTAAAAATGAAATTCAAGCTGAAATAGTAGCTATAAAAGAATACAAACCTACTAACATTTTGGCACGAACTACTCAAATGAGCTTTGTGATTACACCTAATATGCAAGAATGGCATAATGAATTAGTTTTTCCTGTTTTTAAGAACATAGGAGTATCTAAACTTGCAATTATTTTGAGTTCAGATATTTTTTCACAAATATCTATTGAACAGCTTATAGAAGACAATACTGAAGCAGAGTTTATCACACATTATTTTGATAAGGAAGATAAAGCTCTATTATGGTTACAAGAATAAGTGAATCTGTGATAATTTTTGTAAAAAAAAAAATTCAGTAAAGCCTACACCCTATCAGTTTGGTAAATATTCAGACTTGATAGGGGTTAAATAGATAGTGGAATGGGTAAAATAAAACTCATCTGATACGATTTTGATAAGAAAATGTAATTGAGTTATTTTACAGGCTAAAAACAAACTCAATAAAAACACGCTCAAAATGCTTTCTCAAACTTCTCAAAATCCACCGTTAGCCGAACGAATGCGCCCTCAAAGTTTAGAGGAAGTGATTGGACAAAGTCATCTGATTGGAAATAATGGTGTATTGGCTCGTGTAATTTCTTCTGGAGCAGTTCCGTCAATGATTCTTTGGGGCGCACCAGGGATTGGCAAAACTACGCTTGCTCTGTTGATTGCAAAGGCTTTAAAACGTCCTTTTCATACGCTAAGTGCGATTAGTGCGGGAGTGAAAGATGTTAGAGAGGTGATAGAAAAAGCTAAAAGACAAACACGAGCGATTCTTTTTATTGATGAAATTCATAGGTTTAGTAAGTCTCAACA
>NZ_JAHDIG010000050.1 GCF_020630935.1 Bernardetia sp. | reverse complement strand
TGTTTTATGAAAAAATAAATCAAATTTAACAAAATTGTAGTAGATAATTACTTAACAAGTTGTAGTTCTAGTGAACCAGTCAATATAGAGCTAGGAAAAGAGTTTGATGTAGATGGAAAAAAACTTAAAATAGAAAAAATAAAAGCTACTACTCTTCTCTCCAATGACGAGCAGAAGGTAAGTATTTTAGCTCCAGAAGGTAAGAAATACGTTTATTTCGAATTATCCAATCCAGATAATGAAATGGTTTTTATTAAAGCAAAGTCGAATGGTGAAGACTTGAAGAGAGTTGATGATATGCGACTAGGACTAGATTTTTCTCATGATTTAGGAGAAGGGTTTAATGATGCTTATTTTTTAATAGACGAAAAGCAAGACATTGAATTCTATATTACTACACCTTCTAGTGATGTATATCAAGTAAGCAAAACAAATCTAGGTATTGAAAATGATAGAGAAATTATTCCAGAAATGAAAGAGTTAGTGAGTAAGTATGAAAAATCTGTAAACTTACTTACTCCACTAGAACCTTATGTAGAAGGAAAAGTTCTTGATATTGCACAGACGAAAGATGGGTCAATGGTTATGAGCCCACTCACAGAAAATATGACTATAAAGTATGTTTTTCCTAATGGAAAAAAGTATCTTACCAACACAGAAGGACTTTTTCCATCTAATAGCGAAATTACTTGGGAAAATGGAAAAATTGTAAGTTTTATTTATCAATAATGGGCAGTCCCAAACTTGCTAGGTATAAAACAGATAAATATTTTTTGGAATCAAAAAAAGGTAATTTCCTGTATTTGGAAATTGCCTTAATCTTTCCTACTTAGGTCGTTGACGAAGATTAAAGAAGATAGTTTGTATGACTTGAAGTTTAGAAGATACAAAATTCAAATCATTTCGTTGGTTATATTTCTATCAAACTTCCAAATACTCTCATCAATAGGCTGTATATAAAATTTTATCTTGTCTGTCAGTGTCACAATACTATTACTTACTATTGACGTTTTGGCTGTGTGCAGTAGTTTCTCACATGGTGCTATTGCTTATAGGTTTTTTTGGTAATCGTATTTAATTTTTTATTAGTCAGTTCGTTTAGTTCATCTTTACAAGTATCATCTGATACAGAAACTAAGGCATAAACATTTTCAGAATTTTCTTTAGCAATATTTTGATTTCCAAGACCAATAAAGTCAAGGCAAGAGTTGTTAGTTTCAGTTACGTAATAATGAGTGATAACATATTCTCCCTCTGAGAATCCAACAGTTTCCATTCCTAAATAGAAATATGGAGATAAGGAAGCCTTTCCTTTGTAGTTCTGGTCATGATATTGAATTTCAAATTCTATGTCAGTATAGTTTATTTGTTGGATGGTAATTAAGTTTCCACTTTCTGATTTAAATATTACCTCTTGGTCATTTGTGATGTATTTAGGAATAAGCACAATCGAAGAGTCTGGAAAAAGTATTGTATCAGCTTTAAGGATTAGGTTGCTCTCCTGTAAATGGTTTTGAAATTCTTCTGAATAGTTTGAGGATATTGATTGGAAACTTACACTTTTTTGACTTTCTCTCAAGGTTTCTATTTCAAGAGGTTGCCCATTTACTATTCGGTATTTATGTTTTGGTGTTAGGTTCAATATTTGACTTCCCTTTTTTGTTGTAATTGTTTTGAAGGTATCGCCTTCTTTAAGTGAACCTGTCCAAGTACCCAAATACTGATATGAGTCTTCGATTTCTGTAATTTCTTCAATAAATGTAGAGTCAGTAAACAGTTTCAATGTCTTATGTTGAATATCATTGTCAAGTTGAAATTCCCTTAGGGGTTTGTCGCAAGATCCTAAAAGTCCAATTATCAGTACTGATATAATTAAGTTCCTGTATAGTCAATTTATGAAAAGAACTTAAATAAATAGCACTAAAACGTTTGCGTTCTCTTGGTAAGAGCTTAACATCTGTACTAGATAAATAACGACGAAGTTCTTGGGTTTGAAAAGCATTTAAAGAAGCTATGAAACGCATAACATTGATAAATTGTGTTTTATAAAAAAATAAATCAAATTTAACAAAATTGTAGTAGATAATTACTTAATAAGTGAGTTTTCATTCTAATGCTTGCCAATATTTGTATAAACGTAATGTATTTTAGAGTACTGGACATGAACGGTCTCGGCTATGAGTAGTTGCGATTTTGTTTGTTCTGTTCTTCCGATTTAACGGAGTAGAATAAATGTAATAAACGCTCCTTGTTTTAACCAACTAGAGCAATTACTTATAGCCATTGTTATGTACAGGTCTTTATTTTGTTTTTAATCCAATCAAAGATATTAATCCATTAGAAAGAGTTCCACGCCAATTTACATAATTGTGCCCACCTTTAAACTCTTGATAATTCACATTATATCCTTTTGCTTTAAGAATATCTCGAAACTGTCTATTCATTCCGAGCATAGAAGCTCCTGCATCATATAGTCCGATGTCCATATAGAATTTTATGGGTAATCTTTCACTGTCCATATATGCATTAATGAGTTTACCATTATCTTCAGGATAAATCCAATGGTTTTCGTTATTTGTACCTTTAATCCAATATGAACCAGATTGTGAAAGAACATTGCCTATGACATCAGAATGATTTAATGCAATGAAACTAGCTGCAAAACCTCCTCGGCTTGAACCTGCTAAAATTACTTTATCTGATGTAGTATGAATAGTATATTTTGAACGCATCCAAGGAATAAGTTCAGTTGCAATAAAATCTCCAAATTGTTCGCTTATCAAATCTTTATTACGTTTACCCATTGACCATACTAAAACCGTGACAGTAGGTGGAATTTCTTTATCTGATATTAGATTATCGATTATGGTTGGCGCAGGTATTCTTGACCTACGATTTGGTATTGCTCCATAGGATTCTCCATCAAATATTATTACTAAATTATGTTTTAGTTTTGGATTGTAATTTGCTGGTGTATGTATTGTGATTTTTCTTTCTTCATTTAAAATTTTACTTTTAATTGAAGTTGGTAATACTTTTCCTTTATCTACATTTTCTCTTTCACCAATGTAGATTTGCTTAGGTGCATTTGGCATCTCAACAGTTCCATCATAAGCATGCTCTACATTTCTGATTTCGATTTCTTCATTTGGACCTGCTTTATCTAGATTGAAATAATTGAATCCATAGTTGAAACGAGCATCTTTAGGAACTCTCTGCGTTACAAAATGAAGTTTTGTGTTTGGTAATCGCTGAAAACGTAAACCCAAAAAATCAGGACCACCACTTAACATTACATACTCAGTATTATCGTTAGGTATGCAAAAGTATGTGACCAACATATCTTTATCATTTCCTTCAATCGGTTCAATAATATGTCTGTCTGTTTTCTTGGCAATGAAAGAATTTATCGCATTTTCATCAGTTAGCGAAGATTCCCATAAGTTGTATAACGTCTTCGTTGGAAGTTCTTTTTTTGTAATACGCTTTGTATTGTCTGATAAACTTAATATTTTTTTAATAGTCAAAGTGTACATTCCTTTTTTTACGTTTTTATCTAGAGTATGAACTATCAATTTATATTCTCCCGATTCATCTGAGGTGATATCAATAGGTTCAACTCCATTTGTTCCGTTTGGACTATCAATTTGTTTTAGAAGTTTTCCATTGGGTCTATATACATCAATTACAAGGTCTATTTCTTTTTGAAGAACTTCTCCAATTACTGCCATTCCGTTTTCTAATTCAACAGTATAAGTATGTTTGTCTAATGCAGAAATAGTCTTGTCAATCTTTTCTCCAGCAATAAGAGCTGTTGCATTATTATTTTGAGCTGAAATTGGAAAAGTGAAAATTGAAATAAATAAAAGCGATGTAAGAAGAGTTAGATAATAAGGTTTGTTCATTAATTAATGTTTCTATGTTGTTTTGTTTGACTTGTATATAACATCTATATAAATGAAATTCATTTATTTTGAATTTTGTTTGTTGCTCCAAAAGAGTAAGTAAACGAAGGTGCGATTAAAAATAAAACACAATCTAAGAAGTTCTAATCAAATTATAAAAATAATATGGTTTTGTATTTAAAAATAAAGTACTCATTTACCTCATACACTCAAACTACTTCTATCAAACCTCCAAATACTCTCATCAATAGGCTTTGAGTAAAATTGTTGAGCTATAATTTTTTTCACTACAATTTTAGCTTCATTTTCTAAATTTTGACTCTCAAAATCAACTGAAAATCCAGCATGTAAAGGTTCTAAAAAAAATTTCCACTTTTCATTTTTAGAAAAAAGCATTGGTTTTTGGTAAGCTAAACATTCATAAAACTTTGTTGGAATACAGTTTTGTGTGCTTCGATTGAATAAATAAGGTAAAATAACAAAATCCGTTTTTTGAATTTTTTCAAGTAGAATTTTATGAGAAATAGGAGTTGAAACAGAATTATTCAGCAAAGAAATAGAAGGTTCATTTTTTATCAGTTCCGTAATCTTTTTAGAGTAGTTTTTATCTGAGCAATACCCAGCCAAAACAAGCTGAATTTGAATGCCTTTTTTAAAGAATTCTTTTTGCAGTTTCTTGAAAAATAAAATGCCTTCTACTGTTCCATAGGTTTTTGAAAATGAGCCATAAAGTAAAAATTTGATGTTTTTTGTAGTTAGAAAGTCAGATGGAACGATTGAGTTTCTTTCAAAATCAGAATCATCTTCTATCAAAAATTTATTTTCTAAAAAAATGTAGTTCTGTTTTTTCAAAAAAGGTATTTCTTCCAAATAACATCGCTCTGCTAACAAATACAAATCAATAAAACGAGATGAGAATTTTTCAAAATTTCTAATCAAAAAAGCCAGTGGCTTCTTTAAAAAACGAGGATAATTTTCTTGATAGAGAATATTGAAAACATAATTTTCCTGCATGTCATAAATGAGTTTTGTTTTGAAGAAAAATTTGTAAAGCAAAGTAAATGGTAGGAGTTCGACGGCACAAACGATAATTGTATGAGGTTTGATTTTCAAAAGCTGATATAAGACTCTAAAGCCAGCAAAAAAACGCCATAATCCCAGTCTATTTCCATGATTTATTTGGCTGAATAATTCTATAAATTCAATATTTTTTTCTGTATTGTTTTTTTTTGAAAAACTACTTGCTTCAAAACCTATGAGTGTAATCTTTTTATGATTTCCTACGACAGACTTTGCTATTTTTTTGTAAGCACGAACATCATCGACAGGTTTCAAAACAGAAAGAATAGCAATTTTTTTATTCTCTACATTTTCTGTTTTATCGTTTCTAAATGCTGTCATTATTTTGGGTTTTATATCGATAAAAAATCACTTCTCACATCTGTTGAGGTCTGCAAAATTATATTTGTAATAGATAATTAAAACGAAATTTCAACCCACATTTATCTATGCAAACTCTCACCTCCAAACAAGTAACTCGTATTAAATTAGACGAGCTAAATCGCCAATATCATGAGCTTCATAAACAGTACAATACAATTATTAGGCAAGTTGAGAAAACTTCTAAGATAGAAGAAAAATTTCAACTTCTTTATCAAGGTCTTTGTAAGATTACTTTTGCTCAAAAACAGCTTCATCCAGATGTTGAAAACCTAACCGTTTTGCAAACACAGTTAGAAAATAATACGGTTTCTATTTCTTTATTGGAAAGTTGGATAAGTCGCCTTCAAAATGAAATTGAACAAGGAAAATTACGACTAGAAGCAGGTTTGGTTTTCGGACGAGCTTTAGAAGATACTTGGAATACGCAAAACTCTACCAATAAGAAAAAAATAGACTTTGAAATTGGTTTTTTACAACTTATAAGCAAGCAAATCCATCAGCTTGAAAATGAAACGAAATTGAGAGAATGGATAAGAGTTCATACTCACGATGTAGAAAAAGTTAGGGAAAGACATCAGAAATTTTTAGATGAAACTATCTTGCAGCCTGTGAGTAAAGAAGAAACAGCTTATATTCTTCGTTATATGAAAGCGCATCCGTATCATCACACGAAACTAAAGTCAGAAATTTCTGCTATCGTAGGAAAAGAATCGTTAGTCAATGAACTGGCTGGAACAATTACTGTTCTGCTCAATAATTTCGAAACGTGGACGTGGGCAGGACAGGGTGTTAAGCTCAATGCACTTTGGACAAAGCACAAATGGAGACCCTATTTATCTACACAACTTTTAGAATCTTTGTTGTTGGAAATAATAGGAATGCGTTTTGGTCGTGCTTTCAGAGAAAGCATGTTAGATAAAGATTTTTGGGGAAAAGAACCCGAATACAACCATCTAAAATACTGGCATAAACTTCTTCGAAATGAAATTACCTTTAAAGAATTTCCTAATCATATTGATTTTTCTCAAATCACTTTTCAAGATTCTTATAATGGATATGATGGCGATATAGTCAGTATAGTGAGTAATGAAGATACCTATTTCAAACTCTTTCAAGGACTAAATGCACAGCTAAAAATAACAGAAGCAAGACGTAATGATTTAAAAGAGGTTACTACTCCATATATTATTCAAACTGACCTCAAAAATTATTTCCTAACACTTCCTCATCAGACGTTGCTCGTTGTTTTAGAAGAAGTAGGAATTAGTCAGAAGTGGTTAAATTTTTTCAAAACGTATTTGGAAGTTCCTTATTCATATAAAGATGAAATATATTCTGCAAAAAGAGGAATTTCACTTTCTCACTTGCTTTCCTCTATGCTTGCAGACACGCTTTTACTTCTTTTAGACAAAGCATTTTGGACACAAAAAGGTATTGCTACGTTTCGTTATATGGACGATATGTATATTTTCTGTGATTCGGAAAAGGATGCTCAAAATGCTTGGCAAACTCTGACAGATTTCTATAAAATGACAGGTTTAGAACTCAACAAAGAAAAAATAGGCATTGTCAGAATAGGAGAATCTAAGGAAAAAGATAGTTTTATAGAAAAAATAAATAAAGAACTCCAAACAGAAATAACACTTCCCAACTGGATGTTTCTTTCTCTACATCAAGATGGAAACTGGAAAATTAATCAAAGTGCAGTTTCAAATTTTGCTCAAATACTTTCTGAAAAATTAGAAAATACAGGTTCTATTTTTGAGTTTTGTAACGTCTATAACACACATATTTCTTTCTTACTCAAAAGTTTTGGAATTGGTTATCCTTTGGGAAATCAGCACCTTGAGGAAATTAGTAAGGCAGTTGTTCTTTTTGAAAAACAGCTTTTTAAAGATAATACGACAGTCCTTCAAGCATTACAAAATCTTTTGGTAGAGAAAATACCAACCATGAAACAAGCCATAGAAAAATTGCCAGAGGCTTGGTATTATTGGTCGCTTACAGCAGGAGGTTTTGCACTTCAAAATCCATTTTGTCATATTGTGTCTATTGCTCAAAGGCAAAAACAATTTGTAGAGCCAGCAAAGAAAAGTTTTGAAGGCTTAGATGAGTATCAAAAAGACTCAACACTAAGAGAAATATTTGTAACATATAGAAACCAACAACTTCAGCCACTAGCTCCAAAATCTACACCTGTAATGCAAGGACTAATGAACGATTTTATTGACAGAGGAACAGAAGTAAGTGGAAAAAAACAAAATGGTTTAGGAATTTATTGGCAATGGCTTTTATATACTTATGGTTATCAACTTTTGGATAGTTTCGGAACGTTCCGTTTTCTGATGACAGAACTCGTACCTTTAGAAACTATTTTTAACAGGCTACATCAAGAGACTGAATAAATATATTTCAGAGATACAGCAAAACAGGTCGGAAAAATAGATTTTCTAACCTGTTTTGTTTTGAATAGAATTTGAGCTTTTTTAGGAATTGCTTGTCAGGTAAAGTTACACAGTTATTTGTATTTTTGATAAAATGTAGGAATAAGGCTTGCCTTATTCAGAACAGCAGTAAATAAAGAAAAAAATATGCAAGAATTAGACATACAAGCTATTCGCCAATTTGGCAATATAGAATTTTTGGCTCGCCAAGTGGTAGAAGGATTTATTTCTGGACTTCATAAGTCGCCTTATCACGGTTTTTCAGTAGAGTTTGCCGAACATCGCCTCTACAACACAGGCGAAAGTACACGTCATATCGATTGGAAAGTCTATGCACGAACAGACAAACTTTTTGTAAAACGTTATGAAGAAGAAACTAACCTTAGAGCGCAACTTTTGATAGATGTTTCGCCTTCTATGTACTACCCACGAGAAGGAAAATTTGAGAATGGAAAGATTACCTTTTCTATTATGGCTGCTGCTTCGATTGCTTATATGCTTCAAAAACAGCGTGATGCGATTGGTGCAACAACATTTTCTGATGAGCTAGAACTTCAAACTCCCATAAAAGCAACTTCAAAGCATATTCATACACTTTTTTTAGAGTTTCAACGTCTTTTAAATGCTCCTGCTCCTACTGGAAAGAAAACTTCCACAGCTAAAGTTTTGCACGAGATAGCAGAAAGGTTACACAAACGTTCGTTAGTGATTATTTTTAGTGATATGCTAGACAATATGAACGAAACGGATGAGCTTTTTGCAGCTCTTCAACACTTAAAACATCGCCATCACGAGGTTCTACTTTTTCATGTAAAAGATTCCAAAACAGAAACTGAATTTGATTTTGAAGACCGTCCATATATTTTTACAGATGTAGAAACAGGAGAAAAAATAAAGCTCCAACCAGCACAAGTCAGAGAATATTATCGTCAGCAGACTAAAGCCAAAGAACAGGCTTTAAAATTAAAAAGTGGACAATATAAAATCGATTTTGTAGAAGTAGATATTCGTCAGCCGATGGATAGAATTTTGTTACCTTATCTAATAAAACGAGCTAAGATGAAGTAGGGAAGTAAACAAACATTAAATTAAATTCACACTAAAAAACATGGGAATCAGAGCTGTTTATATTGCCTTAGATGACAAAGAAGTAACAGAATTAGAGAAGTTATTAGATCAGAAACTATTAAAAGAAGTGGAGAAAATACAAAAGAAAGGAGACTGTACTAGAATTGATATTGATAAAATGTGGGATATTCTTCATTTTATCTTGACAGGAAATTCAGCGTCTGAACCGATAGAAGATAACAAACTTAGTGAGTTTGTTGTAGGAGTTTCTCCTATATTGTATGAAGATGAGTATATTTCTTTCTCTCCACAAGAAGACGTAGCAGAGATAGTAGAAAAAGTAAAAAATATAGATTTTGACATCTACAGAGATAGTTTTAGAATCAAAGACCTCTCTGAAAAAGACATTTACCCAAACGTAGGCGTAAGCCTAGAAGAGGAAGAGTTCGTATTTGAAGAAGTAAAGAAGGAGTTTTACAGGCTGTCAAATTTTTATAATGAAAATAAAGGAGTGAATATTCTTGTAACTATTTATTAAGCTAAGGGTAAAATATATTAGAATATAATTCAAAAGAACCTAAATTTTTACGTATTTTGTAATCAAATATAGTTTTTCTGTCTTTAAAAAGAAATCAAAACTACTTGCATATCATGGAATATCAAAAGCCTTCTGATAATATTACGGTTACAGGAATTTCGTCTGACCACATCAACAGACAAGCTCAAACTCTAGCTCAAAAATTAGAAACCCATAAAAAAATTATTGAAGCCAATGGTATCAAAATAAATGCTCCTTTTGACCCACGCTATGCAGCTAGTTTGATAAAACGAATTTTAGAACCACTCAGCAAATATTATTTTAGAACTGAATTTGTAGGTTTTGAGGGAGAAGATTATCCAGACAGAAAAAACGATGCGCCTCTGATTTTTGCTAGTAACCACTCTGGAATGGCTTTTCCTTGGGACGCTATTATTTTTTCATCGATGCTTTTGAAGCTCCACAACTACGATATGAGCAAAGTAGCTCGCCCACTGACTGCGCCAATGCTCTCTCAAAGCAATCTGATGAGTCCGTTTGCCATCGAAAACTTTTGGAAAAAAGCAGGTGGAGTAGATGCGACTTCTCTCAACTTTGAAACAATGATGGAACAAGGCATTTTTAATGTTTTGATTTACCCAGAAGGTGTGGGAGGAATTGGAAAAGGATTTGATAAAAAATATGAACTCCAACGTCTTTCTACTTCAACGCTGCGAATGAGTTTGAAACACAAAGCTGATATTATTCCGTTTGCTACCGTCAATGCAGAGTACATCAATCCGTTTAGTTATAGCATAGAGTTTTTAGATAATTTAGTGCAAAAACTAGGAATTCCGTTTTTGCCTGTTGGTTTTATGACCGTTTTGATTCCCTTGCAGCCGTGGATGTTTTATTTTGCGCTACCTGCAAAACTTATTTTTGTTCGTGGCAGACGTATCAAGCCGTACAAAATCTTAGGAAAACCAGTAGAAGACGCTACCGAAGAAGAAATTTATGCACTTCGTGATGCCATTCACGCCATTATGCAGCGAGAACTCAACGAAGCTGTAGAGCAATATGGAGAAAGTCCGTACAACTGGAAAGAGTTTTTTCTAACAGCACTTTGGAAGTGGAAAAAATTACCAGAATACTTACCTTTTACGTGGGCATTTCGCTTCATAGACCACGAAAAACAGTTCAACAAACGCCTTTTTGAGCTAAATAATTTTTCAAATATTCCTCCCTCATTAGAGCAGAAAGTAATTCAAGCTCAAGAAATTGCCCAAACCAGCGAACTAGAAGAACAGCTAGAAGAAGAAAAAGATGTACTTGACGTTTTGCAAGAAACCGTTGAGTTGGTTACAGAAAATCCAGAAGTGTTGTTGATGTATGTTCCTGTGGTGGGGTGGCTACCAACGATTTGGAAAGAAGTTAGGAATAGGATTTAGAAGATTACTTTTTTCCTCAACAACGCTTTCAAGCTCGTTGATGGTTACATAAAACTATAAAGTCAATGAAAATATTTAGTTGGGTACTTTTTGCTTGTATCCTATTGTTTTTTGGAGCAATATATTTTCTTGCTTCGTTCTCTCTATTTGATGAATCTCAGAAAATCAAATTGTTTGACTTATCTTATAAAACTCAGAGTTATATTATTGTTTCCGTGAATGGAAATGCTACTACCAATAGTTCTGTTCAGTTATTTGAAATAGATAATGGTGGAAATGAAATACAACATAGTTTCTTAAATACTCGTCCTTATTACACAAAAGGCTATCAAAATAGGCTTAATGACAGCATTTTTCAATGTATTTTTATAGTTGGAACAGGTAGAAAAGATACAGTTTTGTTGAATATGAAAACTAAGAAAATGAATTTTCATTCTGAATGAAAAAAGAATATCTAACATTAGAAGATAGAAAAATATTGAGAGGTAGAAGCAAAAAAATGTTTTCTACATATTTATCTGTTTTGGTGCTAGGTAGTATTTGTTGGTGGATATATCAAGAATATTTTGCAGATGAAAAATACACGTTTGAAAGCGTTCTTTTATTATCATTTGTTGGTATTGTTAAATTATTTGGCTGGATATATTACTCACTAGAAGAATGGCAGCATTATAAATGGGTTCTGATTGGTAAAATTAAAGAGAAAGATAAATATGCTGATACAGAAAGTAAGTACTGGTTTTTCAAAATAAATGATGAAACTGTTATCATTTCAGAAGAAGATTATAAAAAGTATAAAGTAGGACAGAGAATAAAAGTGGAGCAAACAGCACTATCAAAACGTATCATCAGAATTACAGCGTTATGAAAAAAGAAAAACTGACAAAAGAGGATAAGGCAATATTGAAGAAAGGAAGAAAACTGTTTAGCTTACCTCTCTTATCCATTATTCTGATAATCTTGATGCTTTGTGGGAGTTATATTTATTATTTCAGAGAGAATTATTTTGACCATTATCATAGATGGTACTGGCTAGACTTAGGTATGTTAGTTTTGGTAGGTGTTGTATTGATTATAATATTTATTATTATCAAAGTAGAAATTCTTATAGGCTATAAGTGGGTAATTATAGGTTATATAGACCATAAAGAAGTAGTTTATAATGAAGGTGCAACTTATTATTTATTTATCAGAGAGACAAGAATTACTGTACTAGAGAAAGATTATAATACTTTTGAACAAGGGCAAAAAATCAGAGTAGATAGAACAGCTATTCTCAAACAAACCATAAGAGTTTTGCCACTTTAAAACTATCCCCACTTCATAAAAAAACAAAACTACATCATCAAAACATTGCCAATTTTTTCGTGGCTTTGTACATTTGTCTAAATGGGCTTTTTAGAGAAACAAATGTTATCTCTAGTGGTTAGCTACAAATTAAAACTTTACAACTTCCCTAAACATAAAAAAATGCAAGAACGTATCAAACTCATAGAGGCAGCTTGGCAAGACAGAACTCTTTTACAAAATACGGTAGTACAAGAAGCCGTTTTTCAAACTGTTGAAGATTTGGATAAAGGTGTTTTGAGAGTGGCAGAACCAAATGCAAACCAAAGCGACAACGCAACTTCTGAATGGACTGTTCACGAATGGATAAAAAAAGCTGTAATCTTATATTTTCCTCTTCGCAAGATGGAAACGATTGAATGTCCTCCTTTTGAGTTTCACGACAAAATTCCTCTCAAGAAAAATTATGCAGAACTAGGTGTTCGTGTTGTTCCTCACGCTATTGCACGTCACGGAGCTTTCATCAATAAAGACGTTGTGATGATGCCTTCGTATGTCAATATCGGTGCGTATGTAGATAGTGGAACGATGGTAGATACGTGGGCAACGGTTGGAAGCTGCGCTCAAATTGGAAAACACGTTCATTTGAGTGGTGGTGTTGGTGTAGGAGGTGTTTTAGAGCCTGTACAAGCTGCTCCAGTAATTATTGAGGACGGTGCTTTTATTGGTTCTCGTTGTATTTTGGTAGAGGGTGTTAGAGTGGGTAAAGAGGCTGTTTTGGGTGCAAATGTAACCATTACAGGAAGCTCAAAAATTATTGATGTTACGAAGCAAGAGCCTGTTACGTATCGTGGCTATGTTCCTCCTCGTTCGGTTGTAATTCCGGGAAGTTATACTAAAAAGTTCCCAGCAGGAAAATATAATGTACCTTGTGCCTTGATTATCGGACAACGCAGCGCAAGCACAGACCTTAAAACATCGCTCAATGAAGCTCTACGTCAGAATGATGTAGCTGTGTAAATCAATTACGACCTGCTAAAGCAGCGAAGCTAATGATTAAGTTACACATTTATCACTAATCACTAACCATTTATCATTAATTACTTATGTTAAACGCTATTCCAACTGCTGCCTATACTGGGCTTTCACACACTCACAAACTTGTGGTGTTACTTTTTGTAGTTCTCTATGTCGTCAAACTGGCTTTGCTTCTTTTTAGTGAAGAAAAACTAGACAAGATGAGAGAAAATAAACCTGCCAAAATCTTTGAAATGGTATTGAGTTTTCTCTTCTTAGGAACTGGAATTGCCATGTGGACAGCTGTGGCAGACCCTTTCAATACACTTTTTCTGATAAAAATTGTAGCTGTTTTTGCTTCTATTCCTTTAGCAGTTATTGGGTTTAAGAAGAAAAATAAAGTGTTGGCTATTCTTTCTGTGGTTTTGCTTTTCGCTGCCTATGGACTAGCAGAAGTGAAAAAGGCAAGTTATAAAAAGCCAGAAACACAAGATGTAGTTTATAATACTACTGAAACGAGTGTTTATGGAAAACAGCTTTATGAGCAATACTGCCAAAATTGCCACGGAGCAGACGGAGCAGCAGGGCTTTCAGGAGCTAAAAATCTACAAACAAGCACCCTTTCTGACGAAGAAACCAAAAAGCAAATCGTAGAAGGTAAAGGAAATATGCCAGCCTACGAAAAAGTCTTGAATGAGAAAGAAATTGATGCTGTCGTAACGCATGTAAAATCGCTAAGAAAATAGGTGATAAAAAAAGTCGTAAAAAAATACGATATTTGTATAATCTTAAAATTTAAAATCAAGATGAACTAATTAGAGTATAACCACTTTGATTAGTTCATTCTCTATTATAAAAGAATTGCAATTAACATTACTGTTTTATGCTGTGCCGATTCTGTGTTTTTATTGATTTGGCAGCTCATAACTCGTAATTAGCTTCGCTGAATAAATATTTGGCTTCGTTGATTACTTCGTAATTCGTAATTGAAAAATTCGTAATTGAAAAAAGTATGGCGAAAGAAAAATCGTGTAATTTTTGTGGTGGTTCGGCTCGTTCTCGTAGTCTGATGGTAGATGGACCAGGTGGTGTAACTATCTGTAACCAGTGTATTGAGCAAGCCAATCAAATTTTACAGCAAGAAGAACTAGCACGTAAAAAAGGCAAAGTCAAACTCAATTTGATTAAGCCTATGGAAATGCGTAAACTATTGGATGAGTACGTAATCGGACAAGAAAAAGCTAAAAAAATCCTTTCTGTTGCTGTGTATAACCATTACAAAAGATTAATGCGCTCTGGGCAGGCAATGGGAGTTCATTCTGAAATGGACGACGGAATTACTATCGAAAAATCAAATATTTTGATGGTCGGACAAACAGGAACAGGAAAAACCCTCCTTGCCAAAACACTAGCTAGAGCTTTGCAAGTTCCGTTTTGTATTGCAGATGCTACCGTAATTACAGAAGCAGGTTATGTAGGGGAAGATGTAGAGACGATTCTTACTCGCCTTCTGCAAGCTGCTGATTATGACGTTTATGCTGCTGAGCGTGGTATCGTTTTTATTGACGAAATTGATAAAATTGCTCGTAAGTCGGACAATCCTTCTATTACTCGTGATGTGAGTGGCGAAGGAGTTCAGCAAGCACTCTTGAAACTTTTAGAAGGAAGTATTGTCAATGTTCCACCACAGGGAGGGCGCAAGCACCCAGACCAAAAAATGGTGGCTGTCAATACAGAAAATATTTTGTTTATCTGTGGAGGAGCTTTTGCAGGCATTGAAAAACGAATTGCTAAACGCCTCAATACAAGAGCTTTAGGCTTTGAAAGCAATGAAGAGAGGAGTAAAAGTATTGATGAGAGAAATATTTTACAATACGTAAATGCTCAAGATTTGCGCTCGTTCGGACTTATTCCAGAACTTATTGGTCGTATGCCAGTCGTTACTCATCTTAATCCATTAGATAAAACAGCATTGAGAAGTATCTTGACCGAACCAAGAAATGCTATTACGAAGCAGTATCAAAAACTCTTCAAGATGGAAAATGTAAATTTGTCGTTTGAAGATGAGGCACTAGACTATATTGTAGAACAAGCAATGGAGTCTGGTTTGGGAGCAAGAGGGTTGCGTTCTATTTGTGAATCTATTGTTTTAGATGCCATGTATGAAGTTCCTTCAAATCCAGAGCTGACAAACCTTGTCATCACAAAAGATTATGCTAAAGAACAATTTACAAAATCAGAAGTGATGCGTAGTTTGAAAGTGGCATAAAAAATTGTCCTACTTTTAAACTGTTTAAAAAAACGGATTCAAAAACTTATTTTGAATCCGTTTTTTTATACCAAAAGTTTGACTAAAAATAGAAAAATAACAGTTATTTATAATCTGCTCTAAAGAGACCGACCTTATTTTCTACTTAGGTCAGATGTGATTTTTTGGGTATCAGCTATGAATTATATTGGTTCATCGTTCTATCAATTCCGATAGTACAAAATGAAAGTGTCATTTCTTCTATTTTTTCTAAAATAGATGGAAGGGCAGCTTTTTCATTCTCATTAAATTCTCCTAATACAAAATCAATCTGTTTTCCTTTCGAAAAATCATCTCCAATTCCGACACGTAAACGAGGATATTTTTGAGTTTGTAGTAAGTCTTGAATATTTTTTAGTCCGTTGTGTCCTGCATCAGAACCTTTTTTTCGCATACGCAAAGTTTCTAAAGGCAAAGCCAAATCATCTACAATCACTAGACAGTTTTCAATTTCAATTTTAAGCTCGGTAAGCCAATGGCGAACAGCTTTTCCACTCAAATTCATATAGGTTGAAGGTTTTATGAGATAAATGCTTCTTCCTTTATGCTTTATAAGAGCTATATCTGCATAACGTCCAGTTTCAAAACTTGCTCCTTTTGACGCTGCTATCTTATCGACAGCCATAAAGCCGACATTATGACGAGTATTTTCATATTTCGAACCAATATTTCCCAGTCCGACAATTAAATATTTCATAGTTTTGTTTTTGTTATTTTACTACAAAATAAGTCAAACCAAAGTCTAAAATCAACTTTATTTATTTCAAAAAGATGAAATTCAGAACTGAAATCACACCATTACCATTAGAAAATAAACTTACACTTTCTAGCAATATTTTTTTAATAGGTTCTTGTTTTTCAGAAAACATTGGACAAAAACTCACAGAAAATAAATTCGAAACACTCATTAACCCTTATGGAGTTATTTTTAATCCTTTGTCTGTGGTTCAGCTTTTAGAATGGATTTTGGAAGACAGAACAGGAAATTATTTTGAGGGAAAATTAGAAGAATATTATGTTCTGTACGATGAAGTATGGTACAATTATCATTTGCATTCAAGAATTGCTAGTCAAGATAAAGACGAGTTAAGAAATAAGATAAAAGAAATAGCTCAACAAACTTACCAGTTTTTAGAAATATCAAATACCATTATTCTAACTTTTGGAACAGCTTTTATATACGATTTGCTCAAAGAAAATGAAAAAATACCAATCTCAAATTGTCATAAACAGTCTAAAAACCTGTTTGAAAAGAAACTTATTGATTTAGAACTAGCAAAATCAAAACTGGAAAGTCTCATCAGAAAACTAAGTACTTTTGGAGAGAAAAAACAGATTATCATTACAGTCAGTCCTGTAAGACATTTGAAAGAAGGTTTGGTAGAAAATAGTGTTAGTAAGTCTATTTTGCGAGTTTTGGCGCATTTTGCATCAGAAAAATTTGAAAATGTGGTTTATTTTCCGTCGTATGAACTTGTTTTAGATGATTTGCGTGATTATCGTTTTTATGAATCAGATTTGCTTCATCCCAACAGCCAAGCAATAGAATATATTTGGCAGAAATTTTCAGAAAGTTGTTTTGATAGCCAAACACAAAGTTTCCTCAAAAAATGGAAAAAAATAAGTGCAGCACTTGCTCATAAGCCATTTTTTCCGAATAGAGAAAGTCATCAGAAATTTTTGCAAAAATTAGTGAGTGATTTAGAAAAAATAGAAGTAGAGTTTAGAATTGACCTACAAAAAGAAAAACATTTTTTAAAAAACAATACTTTACGAGCTAGATAAAATAGCGTACCTTTGCACCACGAAAAAATCAGAACATTTTCTCATAAATTTTAAATAGATAAAATGGCATTAATTGAAGAACTAGACAAAGAAGGTAACTTTTTATTCAAACACAGAGGTACACTTCCTATTCCTTTTGTGTTTTTGGCGTTGGGAATCTATGCGTGGCAAGCCTACCATAATGCATTTCCAGAGTGGTTTCCGTATTACGAATATGTGTGTTTGGCTGTTGGTTTGTTGGGGCAGTTTGTTCGTGCTTACACAGTTGGGCATACGCCAAAGGGAACTTCAGGTAGAAATACAAAAAAACAAGTAGCTGATTCTCTGAATACAAGTGGAATTTATTCTATCGTTAGACATCCTCTTTATGTAGGAAATTTTTTGATGTGGCTAGGAGTAGCAATGCTAACAGCTAATTTTTGGTTTATTACGTGTTTTGTATTGGCGTATTGGCTGTATTATGAGCGAATTATGTATGCAGAAGAGTATTTTTTACGCAACAAGTTCGGACAACAATATTTAGATTGGGCAGAAAACGTTCCTCCTTTTATTCCTCGTTTTTCAAACTTCAATGGTGCAAACTTAGAGTTTTCTACTAAAAATGTTTTGAAACGTGAATACAATGGTTTTTTTGCTTTGATGCTTATCTTTACTGTCTTTATAGGTATTCGATTTTACTTCCAAACTTATACGTATGGTCTGCCTAATGAGTGGTATGTTATTTTTGCTGTGAGTTTAGTTATTTTTAGCGTACTCAAAATACTAAAGAAGTTTACAAAAGTATTGGACGTGCAAGGGAGATAGTGCCCCCAAAAACTAAAAAAAACGGATATAAGAATCATGTTCTATATCCGTTTTTTTATGATTATGAGAGAAGAAAAGTTATTCAGTTTCTTCTACGCTTTCTTCTAAAATATCTTCTATGATAGGCATAGAAATACGACGAGCTGAACGAAAACGAGGTTTGTAATAACTGCTTTCCATTGTGCTGTAAGTAATTTGTCTTCTGCTTCCAGAGGCTGCGTGAATAAATTTGATAGGCTCATCTGGATTATTTTCTACAACAATTCCGACATGTCCTGTGCGCCCTGAACGAGCATTTCTACCTGTGAAACAAAGAATATCGCCCACTTGAACCTCTTCTAGTGTAATTTCTCTACCTACATACTCATAAGAGCGAGAAGATGAGGGAAGGTTGATGTTAAACTGACCATACACATAAGAAACGAAACCAGAACAGTCAAAACCATTAGGAGATTTTCCTCCATACACATAAGGAACGCCTTCTTGCTGTATAGCAATATCAACTAATGAGTTAGTGAACTCTTCTCTTTCTATTATTTTTTCTAAAATATGAGGCGCAACTGTGATATTATTTGGAGAAGGGAAATAGACTGTATTGTTTATATCAGATTCAATGTTCTGTGGATTTGTTTTTTGACTTGCTTCTTCATCTAACAAGGATAAAATATCTAATTCTGCACTTTGGACTTTATTCTTTAGAGTATCTTTCTCTATGGGAAGATTAAAAGTAGGAATGAAATCGAAAGGAGTTTGGAAGCAGTTTAAATAAGATGTTGATGAAACTGAACTATTTGAAGTAGTTGAGGAAAAAATAAGACCGTGTGTATTTTTTCTTTTTGTCGTACTGGGTTTGGCAGGTTTGCCTGTTGTAAAAGATGAAAAAATAATGGAAGCAAAAATAAAAACTAAAGGATAATGCTTTAAGTCCATACAATAGGATTTTGATAAAAAATAATTATTAGTGAGTGTGTTGTAGTAGATGTTTTAGACCTTACTATTTTTTTATTTTTTGAAAGCCACAAATCTACAAAATAATATTTGATTCAATCACATAAAAAAAGTCAATACAAAATATTTTTTAATCATAATGTATTGACTTTTAGATAAATATATATTTGCTAAGAAGTTTATTCTCTCCTAATTCTGATATGTAAAGAGCCATTTCGCACTCTAATTTGCTGATTCGGATTGTCTCTGTTAGTTAATAGTCCACTAAAAGTAGCTTTAATAATATCATTTTCTATGCTCAAAATCTCTAACTGAACAGCATCTTCTGTTCCAATATAGGCTATATTTCCTTGTGAAAATTCTAGTCTGACATTACTATTATCTAATGTTCTTGGTGTAGTATTATCAAAATCGAAGCGAGTGAGCAGAACACGAAAAGCTCCAAATCTTGTAGAGTTAAAATCAGTAGAACGGTATATAGACAAAGACTTGGTACTTTCTGAATAAGTGTTTAGAAGAGATGGAATCGTACCACTTGGGTCTGCAAATGTATATTCTAAGTTTTCTATTTCAGCCCAAATTTGTCCTTCGGGTGGAAAACCTCCTATTCTTTCATCACCCAACTCACAAGAACTAAACAGGCAAGAGATAGAAAATAAAAGTAGAAAAAAATATAAAAACGAATAAGATGAGATAACTTTCATAAAAAATAGATTAAATTTGAAATGATGATTTTATAATTTTGATTTAGTTATAAACTTTGGCTTTATGGCAAAATAATTGAATTATAATCTGTAAAATATTAGGCTTTCAAAGCTAAAAACAAACATCAGCAAAATAAGGTTTTCCTTACAAACTTTAGAATAAATTAAATTTTGACAGTAAAAAAAATATATCAACAAATTATGAAAAAGACTTTTTTTCTCTCACTTTTAGGCACAATGGTTTTCTTTTTCGGACAAACAACGTTGCAAGCCCAAACAACAAACGACAAAACTACTTTCACTAAAAAAGCTGACGACAGACAAGCTAAACTTACTTTTACAGACCGTGAACACGATTTTGGTGAAGTAGAAGAAGGTGAAGTGGTAGAGCGTGTCTTTACCTTTAAAAATACGGGAGATTATCCATTAATGCTGCAAGATATTCGAACTACTTGTGGTTGTACTGCCCCCGAATGGACAAAAGAACCTATTGCTCCAAACGAGGAAGGAAAAATTATTGTGCGTTTCAATTCTGCTCACAAAGCAGGGCAGCAGCGAAAAGTAATTACAGTTATTTCTAATGCTTCCAATTCATCAGAATCTTTAGTTTTGTTTGGAACAGTTTTGCCAAAAGGAGGTAGCAAATAAAAAATATAAGACATTAAAAAAATGCTATTCTTGTTTAACAGGAATAGCATTTTTTATTTGATAGAGTTAAACTATTAAAAATTAGTCAGCAAGTGTGCCACCTTCTACTGTTGAAGGATTGATTCCAACAAGTTCTAACTCAAATACTAAAGTTTTTCCAGCCATTGGGTGATTAGCGTCCAAAACAACGCCTTCCTCATTTGCTTCAACTACTACTACAGGGATTTGCTCACCATTTTGTCCTTGCAAAGCAAGTTGGTCTCCTTTATTAGGGTTCATTCCTGCTGGCAATTTGTCTTTAGGAAACGTAACAATATTTTCTGGATTTGACTCTCCATACGCTTCACTTGGTGGTAAAGTGATTGTTTTTGACTCGCTAAGGCTCATTCCCTCTACAGCAGCATCAAAACCTTTTATCATTTGTCCTGCTCCTACCTTAAACTCAATAGGCTCTTTTCTATCTCTTGAAGAATCGAAAACGTTTCCGTCTTCAAATTTGCCTACATAATGTACTTGTACTAAATCGCCTTTTTTTGCGCTCTGTGACATGCTCTAAATTTAATTGAATTATAAAAAAAATATCTTTCTTGCTATCGAAATAAATTATTTCAAAAACAAAAAAGACGATATGGTTTAATATGCTTGCAAGTTACGATTTTTTATTGATAAAAATAAATTAGTCTCTACACGAGAGTTTAAGAATCGTTATTTTTGTGTGTAAATTTGTTGCCCTATTGTCTATAAACCTATGAAAAACTATTTCAAATACATTATTCTAACTTGGATATTCTTCTTTGCCTTATTGTTTGGTGTAGCTGGTTATCAAGTTTTTCAGAGTAACCAAACAAAAACATATTACCAAAACCAAAGGATGATTTCGAAACAATTTTTGCTCACAGACTTTTGCTTTTCTACAGAATCTCGCCATGTGCGTCATCTTTCTATGCCTGAATGGATTGCACCCTTTCAAGACTTTCCTGCTTATCACGAACATTTTCCTTCTTCTTCTTTTTTTAAACCTAACTTAGAGGAAATACGTGTTAAAAATAATTAGACAATATTAGGACTTTCGCAAAATCAGTCGCTTACCAAATTGACCTAAGGACGAAAATAAGTGAAAATAAGCTCAGTCCCGTAGGGCAAGCCAACACAAAGAGAATTATTCTATTAAAAAAATCATTTGCCAAAGTCATAAATATATTTTTCAAACAATAAAATTATTTCAACTATGAAGCCTTATCATATTAAATTAGGTGTTATTTTATTTTGCTTTTCTACTCTTATGTTTTCTTGTCAAGTAGAAGACGAAGAAGATACGGATACTTCAACTGTTCCAACAGGTTTTAATGTAGATGGGCAAAAGTTAGTTGATTTGGTCAATCAGCAGAGAACACAAGGTTGTATATGTGGTAGTGAACAAATGCCACCAGTAAATCCGATTAGTTGGAATGAAACTCTTGCCAAAGCAGCTTATCTTCATAGTAAAGATATGAGCGAAAATAATTACTTTTCTCACACAGGAAAAAATGGCTCAGATGCTGGCGAGAGAATAGAAAATCAAGGATATATTTGGCGAACGTATGGAGAAAATATAGCTGAAGGTTATACCACCGAAGAAGCTGTCATCGAAGGATGGCTAAACAGTGAAGGACATTGTAAAAATATTATGAAGGCTAGTTTTGAAGAGATGGGCGTAGGAAGAGAAGCCAACTACTGGACTCAAGTTTTTGGAGCGCAACGATAAAATATACAAACGTATTTTCAAAACATAAATACATCAAAAGTAGTTGTGGATACAATAATTGATAAGTCAAATAAAAGTTTGTGAATTTTTACTTTATTTATAAAACATGAAAATAGAAAGTGCTTTAAAAACCAATAAATTCAAATCTGACCAGCATAAAGCGATGTTAAATATTATGTTTACAGCAAGTTGGTTGCGTGGAAAGGTTATCAGCAAACTAAAGGGATATGGACTATCACAAGAGCAGTACAATGTGTTGCGTATTCTGCGTGGTTCGTCTCCCAGTTCTTTATGTGCAAAAGATATTACTGACCGAATGATTGACAAAAACTCCAATACTACTCGTATAATGGACAAACTCATCAAGAAAGGTTATATCAATAAATGCCGTGGCGAAGTTGATAGAAGAGAAGTCAATATTTCAATTACAGAAGCTGGGTTAGAACTTTTAAAACAAATCGACCAAGAAGAACCTATTGATAAGCCAAATTATTTGAACCTCTCAGATGCAGAAGCAGGACTTTTGAGCGCACTTTTAGACAAACTTAGGGAAGAAGACGAATCAGTAAGCAGTCAATAATTTTTGTAATTTTACTTTTCATTCGTTATTTACTCTACCTTCTTAACTCTAAAATTATTATATGACAAAAGAAAATTGTTTTGAACTTGGTTCACTCATAAAACCACACGGTCTCAAAGGCGATATACAGGCTTTTTGGGATACAGATAATATTGATTTATATCTTAATATTGAATCCATTTTAGTAGAGCAAAATGGGCAGTTAGTGCCGTTTTTTGTAGAAAATTTACGACCACAAGTAGGACAGAAAGTAATTTTGAAGCTAGAAGGAATCGACACCATCGAACAAGCCGAAGAATTTAGAAAACTCAAATTATTTTTACCTGATGAGTTTGTTCCAAAACTAGAAGATGATGAGTTTTTCTATCACGAAATCATTGGTTTTGTTGTTTCTGATACAGAAAAAGGAAAGCTAGGAAAAATAGAAACGATTTATAATCTTCCTCAGAACGACTTATTAGTTATCAATTATAAAGAAAAAGAAATATTGATTCCTTTAAAAAAAGAACTTATCAAAGAGTTTGATAGAGAAAATAAATCTATTTTGATGCACCTTCCAGAAGGTCTTTTAGAAGTATATTTAGAAGATACTGACCAAGCAGAAAAATAGTTGGAAGAAAGTAAAAACTATAAGAAATGAAGTACTGTACTATCTTTTGTCTTTGTATTTTTTTATTATTTACAAACTGTCAATCTAAAAAAACTATCTCAAGCCAAGAAGTAGGAGATAAGTTACCTTTTACGCTTCGATATATTGGAGAAAAAATAATACCTTTTGATAGAACATTTGGAGAGAAAAATGAAAAAATGACTGTTGGAGGGCTTTCTGCCATTGATTATGATGCAAAAAATGATACATATTATTTGCTCTCCGACGATTTGTTTGATGAAAATGGAAGATTACGTTTCTATAACGCAAAATTAGATTACAATAACGATTCATTTTTGAGAGCAAATATTCTTTCTCAACATTTTTTAAAACAAGGAAATGGAGAATATTATCCTACCAAAAGTGAAGGTGCAAAAATAGCAGACCCAGAAAGTATTTGTTTTGCAAGCCAAACCAATACACTTTTTTGGAGTAGTGAGGGAGACAGAGAAAGAAATATTTTTCCCTTTATCGCAGAAATGGATATAGAAGGAAATTATATCAGAAAATTTTCTCTTCCCCAACATCTTATAGATACTTCAAAAAATAAAGGTTGGTATCACAACGCATCTATTGAGGCTCTAGCTCTTTCAAATAATCAAAAAACAATATGTTTTCTCACTGAAACTCCTTTGCAACAAGATGGAGAAAAAATACACAGTACAGAAGGAGTGTTTCCTGTTCGTTGGATATTTTTAGATAAAAAGACTTCAAAACTTGAAAAAGAACTGGTTTATTTAGCCGAACCAGTAGCAAAAGAACCTATTCCAAAAACAGCTTTTGGACTCAATGGAATTGTAGAAATTTTGGAATGGAAAACAAATTCAGAAACAAAAAATCAGCAGTTTTTAGTTTTGGAGCGTTCCTATTCTGAAGGCTACAAAGTAGAAGCTACTACAGTAAAGCTTTTTTTAGTAGATACAAAAGGAGCAACCGATTCTAGAGAAATTGAAAGCCTAAAAAATCTAATACCCAACCAAGACTACATTCCAGTTAAGAAAAGGCTCATTGCCGATTTTGATAAGATGGGTTTAGCACATGTAGATAATATTGAAGGAATGACTTTTGGAAAAACGTTAGCAAACGGCAATAAAACGCTCATTTTTGTTTCAGACAATAATTTTAGTTCTGCTCAAAAAACACAACTCCTAACCTTTGAAATCATTGAATAGACAATAAAGTTGTTTAAGACCTAAAAGCGAGCGAAGCTAATGTAGTTTATACAATTGTTGGTACTGACCTAAGTTAATTAATGTCAGACCGATAGGTCAGTACCAAATATATAATATAGTTCACATTAAACAGTAATTCCCATCACACAGATATCATCGATTTGTTCGTATTCTGTTCCTATCCAGTTCATGAGCTTTCTTTTTAAGGCAACACGCTGATGATGCATTGATGTACTATGTGTGTCATATAATAACTTACGGAAATTTTTGGACATAAACTTATTTCCATTTTCGCCACCAAATTGGTCTTGATAGCCATCAGAATACAGATATAAGGCATCTACATCCTCCAAGTTGATGATATGATTGGTATAAGTGGATTCTAAAACTTTACTTTTCCTTCCACCAATAGAAAAAGGGTCTGCTTTTATGACTGTCAAATTAGCCTCAGAACCTCCTCGTTTTCGTCTTTTATGAATGTAAACTAATGGGTTTTTAGCTCCTGCAAATTCCATCATTCCCACAGCTTCATCAATTACAACGACAGCGATATCCATTCCATCACGATTTCCTGTTGTATCTTGTTTTAGAATGTGTCTAATTTCTTTTTGTAGCTCATCTAAAATTTTGCTTGGTGTGGTTATTTGTCTTTGCAAAATGATTTCATTCAGAATGGTAGTTCCTAACAAAGACATAAATGCCCCTGGTACACCATGTCCTGTACAGTCTCCTACAATCGCTATTTTTCTACTATCATCTATCTTTTCATACCAATAAAAATCTCCAGAAACAATATCTTTAGGTTCGAAGAAAATAAAAGCATCTTTAAAGATATCTTTAACTTCTTGTGTTCCTCCTAACATAGCAGACTGTATGCGTTGAGCATAATTGACACTAGAAAGAAAATTATTGTTCTGTTTTTCGATAAGTTTGGACTTTTGCTCTGCTTCTTTTTTTACAAGTTCTGTCTTAGTAATATCTTGGAGCGTTCCTCGCATACAAATCAGATTTCCATTTTCATCGAAGACAGGATATCCTCTCTCACGAATATAAAATACATCTTCTTTTGGGGTATTTATTTGGTATATTTCGTCAAACTTCGTCTTGCTAGTGATTGCTTTTGCCCAACCTTCATTTGCTTCTTCCAAGTTTTTTCCCTTCATCCATTGTTGGAACTCTTCTGTATCGTAAGGAATATCTTGAGGCAAAATATTAAAAATTTCACTGAAACTCTCCGACCATTTTATTTTTTTTGAATAAATATCCATTTCATAGCTCACAATTTTTGCTAATTTTTGAGCTTCATCCAAGTATTTTTTGTTGGTAGAAATTTCGTCTAAAAGTTTTTGCATTTCTTGATTTTTCAAAACTTCTTCTGTTATTTCTTGCACAGTTCCTATCAGAGAATCTGGTTCTTTGTTTTCATTGTATTTAATGAATGTAAAAGATTCATAGTATTTCCAATCATCTTCTTGGTTAGGTCTTGCTCTGTAGGTAACAAAGATGTTGCTTTTTTGCTGCTCCAATGCAACTTTTACCTTGTGTCTATTTTGCTCTAAATCGTCTGGGTGTGTAATTTGGGCAAAAATTTCTCTATTAATTCTTTTGCCTTTTGGAAAGCCATAAATCAGAGGTAAGTTTTCGGAATGTGTTATGGTATCTGTTTTAAATCGTCGTATATAACTACCCATTCTTGCCATTTCTTCTGCACGGTTGAGCAACTGTTGTTTTTCTTCACTTTCTCGCTGCGAAATAAAAAGATTCTCATTAATACTTTGTAACTCTTCTGAATTTTGTCTTAGTTCTTCTTCTGAAGCTAATAACTCGGCTTGTTTGCTTTGGGAGTTTTCTAATAGTTTTTTTATTTCATTTTCTTTTTGAACCGTTTCTGTAATATCTTGAAGTACATTGACTACATAATCTAACCTTTCGTCTTCATCCAAAACGATATGTGTAGCTCCTTGAAACCAATGCCAATCTTCAAAATTTTCTGTTTTGAGCCTAAAACGATAAAAAACATCTTTTTTGTGTGTGATAGCTTCTTGTCTTTTCTCAAAAACCTCTTCTTTATCATCGTGATGAATATACTCTGCAATTAATTTATTGGTAATCACTATATTTTCATCTAATTTTAGTAAGTAATTTAGATGTTCGGTATGTGCAATTTTTCCTGTAACAATATCAAAGTCATAGGCAGCCAGTTTTGCCATTTTTTTAGCTTCTCTTACTCGGTTGATATACGTCTTGAGTGTGTGTTCTGAAATTTTAAGATTATCATTCATTGCACTAAGTTCTTCAGCATTTTGTCTTATCTCTTCTTCTGAGGCTTGTAACTCTTCGTTCTGTGTAGAAAGTTCTGCATTTGCGTCTTCTACATCAACAAATGCTTGTTTAACTTTTTTGACCATAGGATGCATACCGAAAAAAGATAAACTCACAGCAAATAAAAATACAAAAAGAGCTACTATCCCTTGTACCCAGCGCAGACGCACTACCTTTGCCTGTCCTTCTTGGTCATAGGTAAAAACGATAGTGTTCATGATAGGTAAAAAAGCTCTTTCATGTTTTTCTATGTGTTCAAAGTTCTTTGCAAGATTTTCAGCTCGCTTTGCCGAATTAGGTAAAATATTGGCTACTAGCAAATTATCTACACTTTTTATAAGTCCTTGATAGTGGGGTTCTAAAGAGTCGTATAGATGTTTGATGTTATCAGAGAGCATATAATTATCACTAAAGCCTAAGCTATTACTTTTTTTTGTAAGGTTTTGATGTGATTCCTTAAAAGTATCTAAGGCTTTATTAAGCGACTTGATATGACTAGCCTGTGCTTCTCCCCTCGTAATGGTCATATATACTGAATGTTTCGCAATACGCTGACTTAGCATTCTCTGTCGTCCAGAAATATTGATTACACTAGCATCATCTTGCTGTTTTGCAAGAAAATTTTGAAGTACAAAAAAGCTAATAGCCATCAAAATACCTATCAATACAGGAGCAAAAATGGTAGCTGTCTGCATGCGTCGTATTAACTTAGCATTATAGCTATCATTGCTTTGTAATGTTCTTACTTGATGCCTTGAGTGTACTTTTTGGGAATAAGTATCAGACATATAGTTCTATTCTTTTACAAAATCTCAACTAGATTTTGCTAAATAAGCAGAAGTAATTTAATAAGTTATATATTTTTCAAATTAGAAGAAGTATCTATATTGAGTGGTTTTTAGGAATGTGGTGTTTAGGTAAATGTAATAATTAATTTTAACAATTCTAAACACTCTAAATTGTATTTTTCTAGCTAAAAAGTCATCTAAGAGTAAATTAAAACTACCTTACTTGTAGTACAATACTATTTTGAATGTTGTACTATAAGTAGAAAATAGTGTATCAGTTGCATTCAAAAAAAATGGAATAGGTTTGTTTTTTAAAAAACAATCAACTTCCATACTTCAATTTCTCCTGTTTTTCGAAGCATTTTCCATTCTACGAGTTTATTGTGATGTTCGCTAAAATAAATACGAAGCATATCAGTTTGTTGTTTTCTGACTGGGGAGAGAAAAACAAAATATACCTCAGAAGAAAGTATATTTATTTTTTTTGCTTCTTGAATAGGCAAAACCAAATGGTTTTCTAATTGCTCTTTATTAAATTTTGAAAGAATAGAAGCAGAAAAAGGCAAGGAAGTTTTATAGACAAGATGAGCATTCCAGTCAATATAAATATTTTTTTGGATAAGTTGAGCTTGGTAGATAATTTCTAAAACAGCCTTTGACTCTTCGTATTCTCTGCGTGTCTCTATACTTTTGGAAATATAGACTGCCAAACTTCCAGTTAGTTCTACAACAATAAGGATAACAATTCCTATAAAAATAATTTTCTGATGATTTTTGAAAAAAACAATATCTTTAAATCTATTTGCTCCAATGAGAGGTAAAAGTCCACCAAAAGCACAAAGAGCAATCAGAAATCCGTTTTCATCATCTTGACTGATGTATTCTGTCCACGCCCAAATCAAAAACAAAACAGCCCAATATGTCAGTAAGCGATAGCGAGAGAGTGCATCATTTTTCAAAAATAAAAACCAAAAAACGAGTAAGGCAATTTGTAAAAAGACATAGCGAAGTTCTAAAATTGGATTACCCTCTACTGGAAAGGCAGTATCATAATGCAATAAAAAATCAGTAATTTCTGCAATGCTTTCTTTCGAAAAATGCTCGTCTTTTTTTTCTGTATCAAAACCTTTGAAGCCACCAAGCCACAAACGAAAATCATTTTTCGACCAGCCAACTTCTATTAAGTGTTCGTCTAAGAGCCACTGAGGAACATTTTTTTTAATTTTTTCTGATGAAAAATGAGTGGTAGATGGTTCTGTTATGATTTCATCTTGAATAAAATCCCATAGCGTAGCTAATAAAATAAGGGAAACCAAAACAATAAATTGAGGAAACTGACGCTTGATGTTTTCTTTTTGAAGATACCAAAGAGAAAATGGAATACTGGCAGCCATTGCCCAACCAAATCCTTTTGATGACCAAAAAAGCCCAGCCAAACAAAGTAATATGCCTACAAAACTATTGGTGTAAAAGAGAATATTTTTTTTAAAGTTAATAATAAGCAAACTAACACCTGAAAGAACACACATAGCAGCCACAACATGCTTGTCTAGCCAAAGAGATAATGGGATAAATGCTACAAAAAAAACTAAAATATACAGAATCAAGACTCTAGTTTTTTGCTCTACTTTAGGAAAGGAGGCAAAAAGTTGTACGAAAATAGCTGAAAAGCTAACTCCCAAACAGACAATCAATAACCAAAGAAAGAAAGGAGATAAAGTCTTTTGAGGCGAAAAGTTTTGTAGAAATATGAAAGTGGTTTCGCTGTATGAAGCCCAAAAAACAGAATACACTAGCAAGAATAAAATGCTATGTAAAACAAGGCTAAAAATCCAAATTAGCAAAGGATGGTCTAAAATTTTGTTCTTACTATCTTGTAACATCTGAAAATTTTGTTCTTACTTTTTTGAAAAACATCAAAAATACAGAAAATCTTATACAAACAAATTTAGATTGAACATTATGGAAAAATGACTTTACAATCGATTATTTTTTGAATAAAAAAAAGATTTTAAGACAATTTATCTATTTTGGAGTTATCATACCGTAATCTAATTTTTTAAACTCTAAATTTTTACAATTATGCGTTGGCAAGGAAGACAAGGAAGTGGTAACATTGAAGACCGTCGTGGTAGCGGTGGTAGCCGAATGGGTGGGACAGTTGGAAAAGCTGGACTAGGCATCGGAGGTGTTATTATGGTAATTATTATTATGCTTTTGGGAGGCGACCCATCAGCCATTTTGGGAGGAGCATCTACATCTCCTCAATCACAAAATCGTGTAGAAAGCACAACTACTTCAAACGAACAACCCACCGACCAAATGGGAAAGTTTGCTTCTGTTGTTTTGAAAGATACAGAAGATGTTTGGAATAAAATTTTTGCAGAAGAATTTAATGCAGATTATCCAGAACCAAAATTGGTGCTTTTTAGTGGAGCAACATCGACAGCTTGTGGAATGGGACAGTCTGCCACAGGACCTTTCTACTGTCCAGCAGACCAAGATATTTACATTGACCTCACTTTTTTTAATGAACTCCAAAATCGTTTTGGGGCAGGAGGAGACTTTGCAGCAGCCTACGTAATTGCCCATGAAGTAGGACATCACATACAAAAAAAACTAGGTGCAAGCGATTATGTCAATCAGCAACGTGGCAGAGTTTCTAAAGCCAAGCAAAACGAGCTTTCTGTGAGGCTAGAACTTCAAGCTGATTTTTATGCTGGTGTGTGGGCGCATTATGCCGACAAGTGGAAAGATGTTTTAGAGGAAGGAGATATAGAAGAAGCTTTAAATGCTGCTAATGCCATCGGAGACGACCGTTTACAAAAGCAAGCACAAGGATATGCTGTGCCAGAGACCTTCACACACGGAACATCTGCACAGAGAAAACGTTGGTTTTTGAAAGGCTATCAGACAGGTGATATTCGACAAGGCGATACTTTCAAGACAAATGATTTGTAATTGGTAGGCTTTTTTTAGAAATTTGTCTCTTTAAAATTTTAAAAGTAATAGACAATCTGATTTTTCATTATTCAAATATATTGTCAATTATCCATTTTTCATTATTCATTCGTTTTTTATGAGTTTATTAGTAGTCGGTTCGGTGGCATTTGATGCTATCGAAACTCCTTTCGGAAGTACAGACAAAATTATTGGTGGTGCTGCCACTTATATTAGCCTTTGCGCTTCTTATTTTACAAAACCTGTCAATTTGGTAGCCGTAGTGGGTGGAGATTTTCCAAAAGACAAAATTCAGATGTTAGAGTCGCATGGTGTAAATACTGAAGGATTACAGGTAAAAGAAGATGAAAAATCTTTTTACTGGAAAGGAAAGTATAACAACGACATGAACTCAAGAGATACGCTTATCACAGAACTCAATGTCTTAGAAAATTTTGACCCAATCATTCCAGAGTCATACCAAGAGTGTGAGTATTTGATGCTTGGTAATCTTGCGCCACAAGTACAGCGTACAGTTATTGAAAGATTGAAAAAACGTCCAAAACTAATCGTTATGGATACAATGAATTTTTGGATGGATGTTGCTTTAGAAGAACTCAAAAAGACATTAAAACTTGTAGATGTTCTTTCTATCAATGATGAAGAGGCTCGTCAGCTTTCTGGAGAGTATTCTTTAGTGAAAGCTGCTCGTAAGATTCACGAAATGGGACCTAAATACGTAATCATTAAAAAAGGCGAACACGGTGCGCTTCTTTTCCAACTTGATGAAGAAGGGGATAAAATTTATTACTCTCCAGCATTGCCATTAGAAGAAGTATTTGACCCAACAGGGGCAGGAGATACATTTGCAGCAGGTTTTATTGGCTATATGGCACAACAAGGAACAATAGATTTCCAAACTATGTCAAAGGCAGTAGTTAAAGGGTCGGCTATGGCTTCTTTCTGTGTAGAAAAGTTTGGCACAGAGCGTTTGGAAAACCTTTCTCCAAAAGAAATTGCACAGCGTGAGCGTAAGTTTGCAGATTTGATAGGAACTGTATTTGTATAGATAATATAAGTTTCTAAAAAATAAAAGGTAGTTTGGCAAATCAGATTCTAACTAATAAGAAATTTGATTTGCCATTTTATATAATCATCAAATTACCATAAAAGTATAATGAAATATTATTATCTAATCATTTTGCTTTCAGTAGCATTTTTATCAAGTTGTGGAACGACAAAACCTTCTGGCAATACTACAGCCTCTGTCTATAATGAAGATTTGGGAGCTTTCAGAACAGCTTTGGCTACCTATAAAACTCCAAAAAAAGATATAGAAAATATAGAAGAGACTACCACTCCAATCAATACAACTACCAACACTGCTCCACCTACTTCAGATGCAACAGCCGTAGATGCTATGCTTGTTCGCTTGGCTGCAAAAAATGTCGAATTCAAATCTTTGCCTGGCTATCGTATTCAACTTTACACAGGTTCAGATAGTGATAAAGCAAGGGAGGTAAGAAATAAAGCAAGCTATATCTTGTCTCAACATGGGCTTAGAGCAGAGTCGGTATATGAGCAACCGTTATTTAAAATTAAAGCAGGGTATTTTGTAAGTCAGTTGGAAGCACAGCGAAAATTAGTAGCTATAAAAGACGATTTTCCCGAGGCTATTTTAGTTCCAGATAAAATTAATATGTCTATTCTACGAGCTAGATACAAAGGTACAGAAGAGGATAAAGAAGAAGAATAGGGCAAAATTGTATTAACAACGTATAAATTTTACTTTTTTTGAAAAAAAAGAATGCAAAAGTTGTTATGGCATTAGAGTTTTTCTTAATTTTAGGTTAAAATGATTAAGTATTCATTTCAACATACGTTTAGAGACTGATTTTCCCAATTTTTTAAGCATCCTTTTAATAAGTGATATAAAAATAGCTTCCGAAAGCATATATTCAAGAAAATATTATGGCAAAACTCACCAATATAATACTGCAATTATCCGAAAAAGATTACCAAGCAATATACGATTCACTAATTGTCAGTAACGCTGATAAATCTGCTTTTTTACTTAAAGCCTTACGAGAAAGAACTCACGCAGATGGAACAGTGATGGAAGAATTGGATGTAAATACAAATGCGTATTATACATTGCGTTCTCGTTTAAACCAAAAAATTGAAGAATATTTGTTACAGCAAATGGAAAGCCCTCGCACCGATTTGCTGAAAAAGGTTGCCAACATCAATGAAGTTCTTTTTACAAAAAAGAAAACCATATCTATTGCTACGATTAAGAAACTGGAAAAAGAGTTATTAGACTATGACCTTTCCAATGAACTTACTCTAGTTTATAAAGCTCTTAAAAAACTTCATATTCATACTCCAGAACATTATGAGTATTCTCAACTCTACAACAAACACGTTGCATATATGTTGGCGATTGATAGAGCAGAAGATATTCTCTCTGACTATTTCAAGAAGTTTGGAGTCTATTCTATGACAGGAGATGAGGTGGAGCGTTTGGGACTAACGCTTCTCAAAAATGAAATTGAAAATGTAGCTCGTTTGTATGAGTCACATCGTCTGTTTGTATATCAGAGTTGTATCAATATTTTCCACAGGCTTTTTGTAGAAGGAGATGAAGGTATTACAGACGACGAAGAACCGATTGAGGATATTTTGATAAAAGTAAATAAGATTTTTGCTACCTACGAAAAAGATACTATTTACTATCACTTCAGACTTTTATTTGAGTTCTTGCGCTTAGAGTACTACAACTACTACAAAGTATATCGTAAGGCTGAAAAATATTATGAAGATGTTAATGAAGCAATCAGCAGCTTATTGACAAATTATAGTTGGTATACTTATCCTTCTCAGTTTTTACATACAAAAATTGAGCGTTGCATTCGTGCTGGAGAACAGTCGTATATGTATATAGAAAATGAAATGCTATTTGCAGACTACGAAGTAGATGAAGACGATATGCCAAAGCATATTGAATACATTACTTATCGTGCAATTTCTTGTCATTATGCTGATAAATATGAAGAAGCTTCTCGTTGGCTCAACAATCTTTTGAATAATGTCAATTTGAAAAAATATCCCTATGCTCAATTAGAGATAAAATCTATTTTGGCACTAGAATACGCTATTATGAAAGAATATGACTTATTCAATCAGCTTATTAGCAGTATCCAACGTCAGATTAGACTTATGGGCAAAGAGCATTGTGAACACGTTATCAATTTTGTCAAGATTTTGAAAACGGCTGTCAATGATACAAAACGCAACAAACAACATAAAATCCGTTCTATTTTCAATAAGATGAAAGACCAAGATAGAAAGCATTTTTCTCCAACGAAATATATCTTGTTCGATGAAAAGCTAATGGCAATGATTTGCTAATCTTCTGTTTGAATAATTAGCCTTTTATTAAATTAGTTCTTATATTTCATTACTAATAATTATTTCAGAAAAACTAACTTTTTACTCGTATGGCTGGTAGTTATCAAGTAGAACATATAGAGCACCCTAAAGGCAATTATATTAAAGTAGAAATGAAAGGCTTTTTGGTGTTGGAGAAATACAAACCTTGTTGGTTGGAGGTATTAGATATTATTGAAAAGACTCAAGTCAATAAGTTGCTTGTAGATATGAGTGCTAGTAAGGTTATCGCAGAAGAAAATAGAGACTGGCTCAAAGAAAATTATTTTCCTAAAGCCTATCAAGTTTCTGATACTAAATTTTTCAAAGTAGCTCGTATTGTGGCAGAAGATATTTACAACCAAATGTCTTTAAAGCAACTTGACACTATGAGAAACGAAGGCGACTATCCAGAAGAATCTAAAAATTTCAAAACAGAAGAAGAAGCAGTAAGTTGGCTGCTTGCTTAGTGGTCAGTTGCTACTTTTAAATACAGATTATTATTTTAGTCTTACAAAATTATCTTGTTTCAATTATAAGTAAATTTTGTAAGACTTTTTTTTACTAAATGAAATAGAGAGGTTTGCTTATTGTGAGGCAAACTATTTATTATGAATACTGCTTTTTTTATTGCTCGTCGTTATTTTTTTGCCAAGAAAAAACGCAATTTTATCAATCTACTGACCTTCATGTCTATGGTGGGAGTAGCTATCGGAACGGCTGCACTTATCATTGTGCTTTCTGTCTTTAATGGACTAGAAAACCTAACACGCAAGCTACACACAGCCTACAATGCCGAGCTAAAAATATCAGCTAAAGAAGGAAAGTCTTTTCTTTTGACAGATTCGCTAGTAAGAACCATAAAGAGCGTGGAAGGAGTACAAACAGTTACAGAAGTGATTGAAGATAATGCCCTCATTCAGTACAAAGACACACGAATGGCTGTTCATTTAAAGGGAGTAAGTGATAATTTTTCGGAGCAATACAATCTAAAAGACCAAATCATTGATGGAAAATTCAAAATAAAAGAAGGAAATTTAGATTTTGCCCTGTTAGGCTATGGCGTTTATACGATGCTCTCTGTCGCTATGAACGATGAAGTAACCCCTTTGCAGGTCTGGTATCCGAAAAAAGGAGTAAAGAATATCTCGCCTACCAATCCACTAAGTGCATTCAATCAAGAACCAATTATGGCAGGAGGAGTGCTTTTTATTGAACAGCAGTTTGACCAAAATCATGTTATTGTTCCTCTCTCTTTTGCTAAAAAACTAACAGATTATGATAGACAGCGAACTTCTTTAGAAATCAAAGTTAAAGAAGGTTTTTCTATAAAAAAAGTACAAAAGGCATTGAGAAGAGAACTAGAAGACAAGTCTGGATTATTAGTAAGAGATGCCAAAACAGAAACGGATGGTAAATTTAAAGGAAAATTTGTTGTAGAAAATGCAGAAGAACAGCAAGCTAGTATTCTTAGAGCTTTTAAAATAGAGCGTTTCTTTGCTTATATTGCCTTTTCTTTTGTGCTTGCTCTAGCTAGTTTCAATATATTTTTCTCTTTGGCTATGCTTGCTGTAGAAAAAAGATATGATATTTCCCTACTTTTTTCAATAGGAGGTTCAAAGTCCATGATTAAGAAAATCTTTTATTTTGAAGGTGCTATTGTTGCTTCTATTGGAGCTGTTGTGGGAATTGTTATTAGCGTTTCGATGGTGTTGGCGCAGCAAAAGTGGGGCTTTGTTCCTTTAGGAAATGGAAACTCTATTGTAGATTCCTACCCAGTAGAGTTAGAATATTTGGATATAGTATGGGTTTGTATTACGGTGGTTTTGGTAACGCTTTTGGCTTCTTTTGTTCCTGCACGTAATGCTTCACAAACTTCTATTACTTCTAATTTATTGAAATAATCTAGAGTTAGAAATATTTTTTTATGGAATAAAGCGAAGTATATCATCTATCAAGTATAAGTCTCTCAAAATTGGTTTTGTGCCTTTTTTTGATTTTCTTGTTTAAATTTCACAAAAATTAACTTATTACTATCTTATGAAAAACTTCAAATTGTTCCTCTGCTTATTTTTAACGACATCTATTTATGTTACTTCATTATTAAGCCATTCTCTTTTTGCCCAAAATCAAAACTCTCAATCTGTGAGTAGTAAAATCATCTCTGTTACTGCTTTCAGAACAAGGGCGCAAATTACACGCTCCACAAAAGCCAATCTAAAGACAGGAAAGAATGAAATTATTTTTACTGGTCTTTCTCCAAAACTTATTGAAAATAGCTTTCAACTGGCTGCTAAGTCTAACCAAGTAACCATTTTTTCAGTTCAGCCAACAGTTACGAGTCGACGAAATCCACAGGCATGGAAAATTTCAGAAAAAGTAAGAGATTCACTTCAAGATGCAAGAACAGATAAAAAAATATTGGAAGATAAGGAGCTAGTATTGGTAAACGAAGAAACTATACTTACTAGCAATCAAAAAATTAGCAGCCAAACACGTCCTCTTACACCTGCTGAACTGGCTGCTATGGCAGATTTTGTAAGCAAAAGAATGGCAAATATCAAGAATGAAC
>NZ_JAHDIG010000049.1 GCF_020630935.1 Bernardetia sp. | reverse complement strand
AAAAAACCCCTTCACGTATATGTAAAGGGGTATTAGTAGCGAGAACAGGACTCGAACCTGTGACCTCCGGGTTATGAGCCCGACGAGCTACCAACTGCTCTATCTCGCGCCATTGTTTTGGATACATCTAAAACCTATTTGCCTTAAATGTTTTACAAAGGTACAACTTTTTTTTGAATATGCAAATGTTTAAAGCAAAAAAAGTGAATTTTATTTCAATAATTTCATGAATTTTACTTAAAAACGATGTCTAAATCTGTAATTTTAGATTATTTTATACATAAAGCATAAATTATTCTACAAAAAAAGCGAACTTTGTAGTTATGAAAGAACTTGATTTAGATGCCATTCTAAATGGTGGTAAAGAATCGGAAAATCATAAGGCTGGATTTGTAGCTTTGGTAGGAAAACCAAATAGTGGTAAATCTACACTTATGAATGCTGTGTTAGGAGAAAAACTAGCCATTGTAACTCCGAAGGCACAGACTACTCGTCATCGTATTATGGGGATTTTAAATGATGAAGACTATCAAATTGTCTTTTCAGACACCCCTGGTATTATTTCTCCAAAATATGAGCTTCATGAGAAAATGATGCGTTTTGTAGAAAAATCATTGGAAGATGCCGATGTAATTCTATTGGTTACTTCTTTAGATGAAAGCCACGACGAAGAAGATGCCATAGACAAACTTCGTAAAGTTTTAGAAAAAAGGAAAATTCCTTTGATTGTTCTTTTGAATAAAACAGATTTGGTCAGTCAAGATGTGATAGAACAAAAAATTGCTCGTTGGAAAGAGGTTTTGAATCCTCAAGAAATCTTACCAATCTCTGCTCTTATGGGAGTTAATACAGACCAACTCTTAGAGCTTATCTTGAAATATCTTCCAAAACACCCAGCATATTACGATAAGGATATGCTCACAGACCGTCCAGAGCGTTTTTTTGCTGCCGAAATCATTAGAGAAAAAATATTTCTAAATTATGAGCAAGAAGTACCTTATTCTACTGAAGTAGGAATTGTAGAGTTTAAAGACGAGCCAAAGATTATTCGTATTAGTGCAGAAATCCATGTGGAGAGAAAATCTCAAAAAGGTATCTTGATTGGCAAAAATGGAAGTGCTTTGAAAGTAATTGGACAAGCAGCTAGACTAGATATGGAAGCCTTTTTTGGTAAAAAAGTATTTTTAGAACTCTATGTGAGGGTAAGTGAAAATTGGCGTAAAAAAGCAAATAAATTAAATTGGTTTGGTTACAAATAAGTATAGAATTTTGACTTCAGAATTTAAAAATACATTAAATATATATTTATAATAAATACAATTATTTCAACAATGAAAGATTCAAATTTTCGTATTCCAACAGTTCATTCAGATAAAAATCTTAAAGTAGAAATTACAGGTTCGTTGGCTTCTGTACAGGAGAGTGAGCGTCAGTTATCCAAATTTATAATTGATGAAAAAACTTATTTTGTGCTTACACAAAGTGATATTGACAAATTAGAAGATGGCAATTTTGGTGTTAAAGGATATGCAATATGGGTTTTTGAAAACGAAGCCAAAGAAGAAAATTATGTAGGTAAAATGGTAAATATAGGAGGAAAAGAGCCAGAAATGGAAGCTAAAGAAGAACACCAAAAATATGTATTTGTTGTTTTGGATGTTGTGAGAGAGTGGGTAAAGAAATAAATTTTTAATGATAAATTACAGACTATAAATGTATAGAGGTAGCTTTTTTTTCTTACTAATATTCTTTTCTCTCTGTTTTTTTTCAGCTTGTCAGTCAGATAAAAAACAGTTTGTCGAAACGCTGCCTCCTTTTCCTGATTCGGTTACTACAAAAATATCAAATCAAGTTCAGTTTTTAAATACACAGATTGAACAAAGTGAAAACAACAAAAGTAAGGCACATTATCACTACAAACGAGCTTCTTTATATTTGTCCTCTGGAAAAGAAAATATTGCCCTAGAGGATATTGAAACAGCTATTTCTCTAGACAGTACGAAGGGCAAGTATTATTTTGCTTTAGCGCAGGCATACGAACAAAGAGAAGAACCAGAAAAGGTAATGGAAGCTGCCAAGAAAGCGATAGATATGGATTTTACAGACTTAGAACTTTACCGTCTGTATGCTTATTCTGCTTTTAGTCAAGAAAAATGGTCAGAATCTCTGATGGCTTTTGAAGAAATGGCGCATCGAACAGGAGAAAAGGTAGAAACATTGTATTACCAAGGTGTAATTTGGAATAAGAAAAATGACACCACTAAAGCTATTCCATTTCTAAGACAAGCTATTCAGAAAGATAGTACATATATTCCAGCCTATACAGAACTTGTTAAAGTCTATAATACTTCAGAGCTTCCAAAAAATGCATGGAGAGAGGCTCAAATTGCTTTTCAGAAACTAAGCTCTGAAACAGTAAGAAATAAAGAAAATGACAGAACATTAGCTCAACTTTCTCTACATTATGGAAATACATGGAGTAATCTGAATAAAAGAGATAGTTCGATAGTGTGGTATAGAAAAGCTGTTGAGCAAGACTCTACATTAGATGAAGCTGCTTTACAGGTAGGTATATATATGTATGAAAAAAAGTATTACATTCAATCAGAGTATTACTTGAAAAAAGTATTGTCCCAAAAACCATCTCAAAAGATAGCTAACTATTTATTAGGTTATCTGTATGAATACAAACTCTATCAACCAACAGACAAATTAGAGCGTTTCAAAATTGCACGTAATTATTTTGAAAAAGCATACCAAGCAGATTCACTAAATACAGATTATGCTAATTCGCTCATCAGAATAAAGCGAAAAGTAGAACGAGAAGAATATAAACTTACTCCAGAGTATGAAGAACAGATGCGAAAGTTAAGACTTAGAGAAAAACAACGTCAAGATTCTATTGATAGAGCTATCCTTTCTAATCCTATTTTTTAATTAAAACTTCCAATTAATTCCTACATTCCATCGTAATGGGTCTTGAGGAACACCAATAAAAGTTGTTACATTTGGAACAGAAGTATTGTAATAACGAGCATCTAAAAGGTTTCTAAAACGAGTAAAGACAGTGAATTTTTCTTTTATAGTGTAACCTGCATACAAAGAAGCTACCCAAAAAGGAGTATTTCCAAGGGGTTCGCCAGTGTCATCTTTAAAAGTAGTATGATAGCTAGTACTTCTGTAAAGAATAGAGGGTGTAAAATCAAAGTTTTTGTATGAAAACTCTCCTAAAAGTCGTAGCGTGTGCATAGCACTAAGAGGAAGCTCTTCGTCATTTAATTCTCCATCAGAATAAGAGTAGGCAAAGTTGGTATGTACTTTCCAATCGCCAAACGTTTTATGATAGATAGCTTGAAAAGTTCCTCCATAAGTGGTAGAATTTCCTTGATTAGCAGGTATTTCGGCAGCCGAAACATCAATACCCTTAAATGTTTTGCCTGATTCAATTACATCTATAATCACTCCTGTCAAAGTATTATGATAAATATCTGCACTAAAACGTAAATTATTGGTAGGTGCAAAAGATGAATTTAACTCAATCGTTCGATTAAGCTCTGGACGTAAACGAGGGTTTGGAAGATGATAAAATGGAAGTGTAAAACCAGTAATTTGATTGTTATCATTTGTAATAGGTATAAAATCGCCAAACTGCTGAAATGTTTTTTGGTTGGAAGGGGCTAAAAATGCCTGCCCATATAAAAGTTTGATATTGAATTTTGCATCAGGTGAAAAAACAAGTCCAACACGAGGATTGAAAGCTCCCTCATAACGAGTATTATAATCATAACGAGTTCCCAAAGTCATATACAAACGCTCTGCAAAACTGGTTTTGAACTGTGCATATACACCATAAGTCTGATATTGTGTCCAGTAAAAATCTTGATAAATACTCAAATCATTTCCTGCCGAATCATTTACATTTGTTCCAATATAATATTGTCTTGTTGAAAAGCGTGGGTCATTTCCATCATAAGGAAAAGGCAAGTCGCCTGTTTGTGGAAGTGCTTTTGCATTTTGAAAAAGAACACCAAATGTTAGGTTGGTCTTGTCAGTAAAATAATATTGAAACTGCTGGTCAAACTGAAAGGCTGATTCAGAAGCATATTTGTACCCTTTCTGATAACCTGAATAGACATTTTCAAAGTGAGAATCGTCATCTACTGTAAAAGAGTTGAAAGAAGCGATAGTTCTAAAATAGAGTTTGTCTATCGTTCTTTGAAAAGAAGTGTAAATATTACTGATATTTGTTCCATAACGAATGTCTTTTTTAAACAAGGTATATTCTGGTCGGTTGGCTACTGAAGTAGAATGATATTGCTTATGATAGGTAAATCCTACTGAAAAATTTTCACCTACGTTTACTTTTGTTCCAACATTATAGGCTTGTGTAGGCATAGCAAAAGGCTCAATTTCTACTGTTCTGGTAAGGTCTGGTACAAACTGACTTACCAAAACCTCGCCATTGGTCTGATAACGATTGATATACCAATCATAATCTTCTGGATAAAATTCTGGAAAGTTTGGCTCTGCCGAATAATACTGTTTTCCATAAATCATTACCGAAATATCTTTGATGGCTGCTCCTGCTACAAATGAATTATCAACTGTATTGAATCTACCATACGAACTATTGACCTCTGCTCCTTTTATTTCTGCGCCATTTTTAGTAATGATATTGATAATTCCAGAGAAGGCATCTGCTCCATATAAAGCTGAAGCAGGACCTAAAATAACCTCAATTTGTTTGGCATGATAAATGGCAAAATTGTGCTGTACAGGATGCAAAACCCCAGTAATAGAACTGATACGGATTCCGTCTTGTAGAATTACAAAACGCTCGTTTCCACCAATTCCACGAATAGAATAATAACTATTAGTATAAGTATTTGCCTTCTGTTGGATTTCAATTTCTGGAATATCACCCAAAACATCTTCTAAAGACGTATAACCTCGCTGTCTGATTTGTTCGTCTGTGATGACATAAATGGTTGCTGGAGCTGTTCCAATACGCTCTACACTCCTACTAGCTGTCATTACTCGTGCATTCGACCAAAGATTTTCATAATCTACTTCCTCATCTAAAAGTTCTTGCAAACTTGCCTCAAAAGAGTGCCTCATGGTAGAGTCTGGGGATGTTTTTGGAGCTTTGTCTTGAGCATAAATGGCATTGATTTTTATAAAAAAAACTAAGAGAAACGTAGCAATATGGTAGAAATTTTTATTCATAATCAATGAAAAATTGTAGAAAGATAGTAACAAGAAAGTAAGATAAAATTAGCAGGGAGATTTCAGTCTATCAAATTAGCTATAACTAATCTTTTTTCAAAATTCTGTTTTCTAAAATCAACATTTCAACAATTAAAGTGAATCTAAAATAGCTTCTAAACTTTTCTTTGATTCTATTCCTAACCACTCACAAAACTGTCTTAAAAATATCTCTTTTGTGCCTCCATTTTCTCTAAAATATTTTACTGAAAAAGAATCATATTTATTTCCAGCCGATTTAGAAATTTTATTTCCTTCTGTATCTTCTATCAAATTGTGATGGAGAAATGTAGTTTCTAAGAACAATTTTTTTTCTAAAATATTTGCCAAAAAAAGCTGTGCAGCTGTTGAATGTATCAAGTCTGAACCTCTTACTACAACATTTATATTCATTCTACAATCATCTATCAAGGAAACAAGTTGATAAGATGGTAGCTTGTCTTTTTTTTGAGCAATGAAGTAAGGCATTTTTTTATGAATATTGACAGTTAGGCTTTCATTTAAAATATCATCTATTTGAACAGACTTAGCAATAGAAATATCAGTGTTTATTCGAAGAGCTGTTTTTTTTGTAATTTTTTTATCAGAATTATTAAAACAAAACCCATCATAAACATTTTTACTTTCAGCATGACGAGCTTGTACTACAGAACGAGAACAATCACATTCAAAAACAGCATTTTTAGTTTTTAAAACTTCAATTTCGTTTTGATACATTTCTAAAAAATGATGTTGAGAGTAATTCTTTTCAAAATCTTGGGAGTCTTTTGCTCCTTTGTCCCAATCCATTTCTAAAAAATGAAGTGTATCAAAAATATCTTGCAGATATTCTGTTCGTTTTCGACTTTTGTCTATGTCATCGATGCGTAAAGTGAGCGTTCCTTCTGTTTTTCTGACCAATATCCACGTCAAGAGGAAAGAAAAAGCATTACCTTTGTGTAAAAAGCCAGAGGGAGTAGGTGCAATGCGTGAGTGAATGGGTTTTTGAAATGATTTTAAAAAAGATTGAATTTTTGATAGATTCATTTTTTTATATTTGAAACCCTTAGGGTTTGATTGATTATTTACAAAAATATGACAAAAATATTAGCCATTGAGTCAAGTTGTGATGAAACTTCGGCTGCCGTAATTATAAATGGAGAAGTAAAAAGCAATCTGATTGCTACACAAGCTATTCATCGTGCGTATGGTGGAGTTGTTCCAGAGTTGGCTTCTAGGGCACATCAGCAAAATATTGTTCCTGTCGTGATGGAAGCATTGAAAGAAGCAGGTATTTCTCAAAAAGAGCTAGATGCGATTGCATTTACTCGTGGTCCGGGACTTTTGGGAGCTTTGATTGTCGGAACGGCATTTGCCAAATCGTTGGCTCTTAGTTTGGAGATTCCACTCATTGAAGTCAATCACATGCAAGCACATGTATTAGCTCATTTTATTGATGAGCCTAAGCCAAAATTTCCGTTTTTATGTTTGACCGTTTCGGGTGGACATACACAAATTGTTTTGGTAAAAGACCATTTAGAAATGGAAGTTATTGGAACAACACAAGACGATGCCGTAGGAGAAGCCTTTGACAAAACTGCCAAAATATTAGGTTTGCCTTATCCAGGAGGAGTAGAAATTGATAAACTAGCTCAAAAAGGAACAGTAAAAGACTATGGTTTACCAAAAGTAGATTTGCCCAACCTTGATTTTTCATTTTCTGGACTCAAAACGGCAATTCTCTATTATATCAGAAAACAAGAACAGAAAAATCCGAATTTCATAAAAGAAAACATTAATGATATTTGTGCAACTATTCAGCATACACTTATAGAAACACTTTTAAGAAAAATTATTCAAGCAGCACAGCAAGAAGGGATTAATCAGATTGCGATTGCTGGAGGTGTTTCTGCCAATTCAGAGCTTAGAAAAAGAATGACAGAATTAGGAAAAGAAAAAAACTGGGATATTTTTATTCCCAAAATGGAATATTGTACCGACAATGCTGCTATGATTGCAATGGCTGCACACTACAAATTTTTGAAAGGAGAATTTACTGACCAAACGGTAGCCCCACTTGCACGAATGAGTTTATAAAAAATAATGCACTTGAAAAATAACATACAACCTAATTTTACCCAAGAGCAAGAATCTATCATCGAATCAGAAGGCGATTTGAAGGTGGAAGCTGTAGCTGGTTCTGGAAAAACGACAGCTCTTTTAGAGTATGCCAAAAAGCGAGAGGGCGAAGGTTTTATGTTATATCTAGCTTTTAATAGAGCTATCAAAGAAGAAATTTTAAGAAAATTACGACTAAGTGGACAAAACGATATTCCAACACTTTGGGTAGAAACGGCACACTCATTGGCATACAGAAGTCTTTTTAAAAAGAAAAAATCGCCTTTGGTCTTGGATTTGTCGCTCTCTTCTATTAAAAATTATTTTCATTTGTCAGAGAGAGAAGCTACAAATAGCTATCTTTTGGCTCGCCATACAAAGGATTTTTTTGATGCCTTTTGTCAAAGTACGGAAACACATATTTCAAACTTTGATTATACTGAAAAGCTCACACCACGAAAAGGACTTTCTTTTGTTCAAAAAAATTATGACCAATTAGAAAGACAAGTAAAGTGGCTTTTTGAAAAAATGAGTGATACTCAAATTCCGATAACACACGATTTTTATCTCAAAAAATACCAACTTTCAAATCCTAAACTGTCCTTTGATTGGATTCTCTTCGATGAAGGACAAGATGCTTCGCCTGTGATGTTGGATATTTTTATGAATCAAGAAGCTACTCGGCTTATTGTTGGAGACGAACATCAACAGATTTATGGGTGGCGAAGTGCTATCAATTCGCTATCTAATACAGATTTTCCTAGTCTGAATCTTCAAAAAAGTTTTCGCTGTCCTGCTGTCGTAACAGACTTTGCAAAAGAAGTCGTAGCGTGGAAAAAACATATTTTTCCAAATTTTGAAGCAAATAACTTTGAAATGATTCCTCGTTCAGCATCTTTTCATCAAGATAAAAAAATGCATGCTGTTATTGCTAGAACACATCTAGGACTTATTCAAACAGCAATAGAATGGCTTTTTGAGTCTAAAAAAGTGAGTTCAATAGCTTTTGAAGGAAATTTTGAGCAGTATCTAAAATTGGAAGATGGTTCTTCTATTGCTCAATTATTAAATTTGAAAAGCAAAGCAAGTAGAAAAAAGGCTTTTTTTTATGATTGGAAACAAATTGAAGAAACAGCAGCAGCTTCTCAAGACCGTTCGCTCAAAAGATTGGTAGAACTGGTAAAAAAGTATGGAAATGAGTTGCCAAGTCTTTTAGAACAACTTCAAAACCGAATTACTCAGCCTCATAAAGCAGACATCACTTTCACAACAGCACACAAAGGCAAGGGTTTAGAATGGGATATTGTTTATCTTCAAAATGATTTTGTCAAAGAAGCTCAAATCTTGAAAGCTACTCAAACCAAAACAGGAAAACCAATTTCAGAAGCTAGACAACAAGCTATCAATGAAGAAATAAATATTCTTTATGTTGCTCTAACACGAGCTAGGGAAGAAGTCAGAAAAATAAAACCTTAAACACTTGGTGTTTAAGGTTTTGATAAGGCTAATCCTCTATTTCTTCATCTTGTCGCATTACTTGTACTACTCCGTCAAGCTCTTTTAGCTCATCAATGAGTTTTTGAACTTGGTCTGTATTAACTACCCGTAATCGAACCTCGCCTTCAAACACGGTTTCTTGACTGATATTAAAGCTAATTCCACAAATATTGACTTTGTTTTGGTTGGAAATAATACGAGTAACATCATTGACAAGTCCCATTCGGTCTGCTCCAATAATAGTTAACAAGACTTCAAAAGTTTGTGATTTTTGGCTTGCCCAGTTTACAGAGATAATTCTATCACCATACGATGCCATAATTGCCACAGCATTCGGACAGTCAGTTCTATGAATACGGATTCCTCTTCCACTTGTGGTCAGTCCAAAAATATCATCTCCTGGAATAGGGTGACAGCATTTTGATAAATGAAATTCTATGGTTGAGTCGCCACCAATAAGAAGAATATCATCTTTTTTCTTCTTCTTATGTTCCTTGTTTTCTTTCTTAGGTTTTACTTTTGAGGCTTTGTAGGCTTCATCATCTTCTATAAACTTCTTGATTTGTGTATGCACAATTTTTCCTTTTCCAATAGCATAATAAAAATCAGAAGCATATTTATAACCAAAATAATCTAAAAGCTGATTGACTGTAGCATCATTAAATTCAAGTTTGAGTTGTTTGAGCTTTCGCTTTACAATATCTTTTCCATCTTCAATGACACTCTTTTGGTCTTTTTTGAGAGCTTGGCGAATACATTGCTTTGATTTTGAAGTACGGACATAAGAGAGCCAGTCTTCATTTACTTTAGTTTTGGAAGAAACTAAAATTTCTATTTGATCGCCATTTTGAAGCTCATAATTTAAGGGGACGAGCTTATGATTTACTTTTCCACCCATACATCGCTCTCCAATTTCGGAGTGAATATCGAAGGCAAAATCTAAGATGGTGGAATGTTGTGGCAAAACTTTCAAATCACCTTTTGGCGTAAAGACATAAATTTCATCACTAAAAAAGTTGTTTTGAAACTCATCTATAAATTCTAATGCAGAAAGGTCTTTGTTTTCAATACTTTCACGTACTCTAGCAATCCAACCTTCAATACTAGATTCACTTTTGTCAGTCCCTCCTTTATATTTCCAATGAGCAGCATAACCTTTTTCAGCAATCTCATCCATTCGGTGTGTTCTGATTTGCACTTCTACCCATTGCCCTCGCTTACTCATTACAGTCGTGTGTAGCGATTCGTAACCTGTCGTTTTGGGTGCGCTAATCCAGTCTCTCAAACGCTGTGGACTAGGCTGATAAAAATCAGTTACGATAGAATAAGTACGCCAACAAGCTGCTTTTTCATCTTCACCAACTCCAGTATTGAGAATAATTCGGATAGCAAACAAATCATAGACCTTACTAAAAGGAATCTGTTGTTTGACCATTTTTTTATGGATAGATGAAATAGATTTCATTCTACTCTTGACTTCAAAATCGAAGCCTTGGCGAGCCAGTTCTTCCTCAATTGGCTTTTTAAATTCATTGATAAAACGAGTACGAGAGGCTTTTGTACGTTTTATATGTTCTACAATTTCATCATAAGCTTTTCGATTAGAATATTTCAACGACAAATCGTCTAGCTCCGAACGAATATTATAAAGACCTAAACGGTGGGCTAAAGGCGCATAAATATACTGTGTTTCGGCTTTAATTTTTAGCTGTTTTGCACTTGGCATACTCTCTAAAGTACGCATATTGTGCAGACGGTCAGCAATTTTTATAAGCACTACACGAATATCTTCTGAAATAGTAAGTAAGACTTTTCTGAATGTTTCTGCTTGCTGCGATTTTTCTTGCCCAAACATATCGCTAGGGACTTTTGTAAGTCCATCAATAATTTTTGCAACACGACTACCAAACTCATCTTCTAGTCTTGAGAGAGGAATATCCGAATCTTCTACTACATCGTGTAACAAGGCACAGATGATAGAAGTTGTTCCTAGTCCCATTTCTTCTACTACTATTCTTGCTACTTCAATAGGATGAAAAATATAAGGTTCGCCCGATTTTCTACGTACATTTCCGTGTGCTTCTGTTGCAATTTGAAAGGCTTTTTTTATTTTTTGAGCATCGTTGCCTTGCATATATGGACGAGCAATACGCATTAGATGGCGATAACGTTGTAAAATTTGTGCCTTTTCCTGTTGCTCACGTTCCTTTTCTTTTTTTAATTTTTGTTCTTTTTCTTGGGCAGCATCTTCTTCTTTGTTGCTAGGAATTTCTACTCCTTTTTCTGGTATAGACATAATTTTTCAATTTCAATAAAAGTAATTATTTCTCATATAAAATAGATAATCTTTTAGTACACTGATTTTTCTAATTTCTAAAAAAACAGATTAGATAAGTCTCTAAACTAATTTACTTATTTTTTTTGATAAAATCCAATGCTTTTGAAAAAATATACATAACAAAAAAGTAGAAGTTTGCTAATCTATTAACAAACAGGTGGAGATAACCGTTATTAAAGACAGAGTAATTTGAAAATTAATACTATATGTTTTTTTAAATATAAAATTGAATTTTAATTATATAATATTGAAAAATGTTAGCCTTAGAGTTAAATTTTTTGCACTTTTGCACTAAAATAAACTCCATTTTTTAGACTAGACAAAAACTCTGCTTTTCTATTTTATCAAAGCATTAAAAAACATAAACTTCATGCGTATTTTCATTCAAAATAATTACTTAGAATTTGTAAACGAATATCCAGACGTTACAGGAGGACGTATTCTACAAACAGAAAAGCTAGAAGATAGCTACAAACTTTATCTCTCTCTCAAAACAAGAACAGAATTTACGAGAGCCTATATCCAGACAGACAATATAGAAGAAGCCTTCAATGAGTTTGCTAAAAAATTCAAAATCAGGGAAGCTGCTGGAGGATTGGTTATGCGTGATACATTGCAACTTTGGATTTTTAGAAATGGAAAATGGGACTTGCCAAAAGGACATTTAGAAGAAAACGAAACGAAAGCAGAGGCTGCTGTCAGAGAAGTTGAAGAAGAGTGTGGCGTAAAAGCAGAAGTTGTTAAGGAGCTTCCTACCACTTATCATATCTATACGTATGAGGGAAAAGAAATCATAAAAAAGACGTATTGGTTTGAAATGAGTACGGAAGATGAAAGCACCCCTCAACCTCAAACAGAAGAGGGGATAGAAAAAGTATCTTGGCTCAAAGAAATTGAAATTCCTTATATTTTAAATAATACGTGGGCTTCTATTGAATATTTACTTTCTCAAATTATTGAGTTTTGATTAGTTTTTCAAAGAACCTTTCAAAATATCAAGATTCCATTCATTTTTCTTAGCAATATCTTCTAAAATATCCATTTTCCATCCATTGGTAATACTTTCTATTCCATTCCAAAGCACATCATTTTTATTTTTATTGGAAAGAATTAGGGACTGAATATTTAAGCCATCGTAGTCTGTAAGAGCATCACGCAGATTATTAAACATAATTTCTCTTTGATGAAGGGTTCTTTGATGCTGTTTTTTTTCTTGATAATAGACTTCTTTTTGCTCTGTTTTTTTATCTATTTCTTTGAATAGAGGGTGCTTTCGTTTTGATAAGTCAATTTTTGAAAGTTGGAAAAATTTCTCTGCTCGTCTTTTAAAGTGGTGAGAAGAGCCTTTTAAGGTTTCCCATTGTTCTAATTTTTTGGGTGGTTTTTCAATAATTTCTGCCAAACGATTGTTTGAAATGATTCTATAATGAGGACGATTTACTTTCTTGGCTATCTCGTCTCTAAGATTCCAATACATCATAAAACGAACTCTGTTTTCCTCTGAAAATTTGTATTTAATGACAGCTTTTAGAGCTGCAATAGTGTTTTTGTCTTCTGTCTCATCCAAATTTTCTACTCCAATTTCTTCTAGTTTTTGTCTTTCTTCTTCGTACCAGTTCCATCGTTCTAACTTTTGTAATTCATCTTTCAAAATACCAAAAAGTTCGAGTAAATACATTACATCAGTAGCTGCATACATCAGTTGTGATTCTGTAAGTGGACGTTTTGCCCAGTCTGAAACCTGTTCTTGTTTTTCTAACTCAATGTTTAGTTTTTCTTCTACCAAACTTTGAAGTCCAATATCGTTACTAGATTTAAGTAAAAAACGATACATCAGAGCCGTATCTTGAATGTTTTTTACTTGGCAATCATAAACATCGCCTATTACAATCAAATCAGAAGAACAGCTATGAAATAACTTTTCAATGGTTGGATTTTCTAAAATAGAAAGCAAAGGCTCAATATTTCCCTCTAATTTAACTGTATCAACAAGATAAATTTTATCTGTATCATAAATCTGCACCAAACAGAGATGCCTTCCATAATAATTGTTATTATCATCAAATTCTGTATCAATGGCGATTTGTGAGCAATTATTCCACTTTTGAGCAGCTTTTTTTAACTCTTCGTAGGTTTGAATGTAAATAGGTGTTGGAATATTAGCAGTATTTTTTTTTGTTCCTAACTTTTTTCGTTGTGCATCACTTAATAAATCAGCAAGTGAGTGGCTTGAATTTTTTGACATTTTTATAAAACATAATAAACCCTAAGGGACTTAAAGACCCTTAGGGTTTTTTAAGATAAAAAAAATTACAGTTTCGATAGCTGCTCAAAGAGTTCTTTTTCCTTAGCAGAGAGATTTTTTGGAAGTTCGACTTCTATTTTGATATACAAATCGCCAAATTTTCCAGCTTGGTTATAGACTGGCATTCCTTTTCCTTTGATTCGGAATACTTTTCCATTGGCAGTTTCGGGAGCAATAGGAAACAAAATTTTGCCTTTCATTGTCGGAACAGATATTTTCCCTCCTAAAATGGCATCGTAAAGAGAAACTATTGCTGTGGTATGCAAATCGTCATTTTCTCTAGTAAAATCTTTACTTTCCTCTACTTCTACAACAACGACAATATCTTCATTTTTTTCGCCTTTTGCACCTAATTTGAGTTTTTGTCCATCTGCAATTCCTTCTTTGAGTTTTAGACGAATACGGTTTGTATCAACCGTAATAACTCTTGTTGTTCCTGTGTAGGCTTCTTCAAAAGAAATTGTAGTCTTTATTTCTTTTGTTTTTGGCTTTTTGTTTATTCCTGTTTTTGTAGGTTCATTTTTAAAGATAGTTTCTCTTCCAAAATCCACTACATTTTTAAAAGCATCTTTCATACGGTCGCCAGTAAAGAGGTCTTTAAACTCAAAACCTTCTTCTTTTTTTTGTTGATAAGTTTGTTTTGCTTGCTCTGCAAATTTGCGATAGCTTCCCCAATTTTTTCCCATAAGGTCGTATTGCGCTCTTTTGGTAGGGTCGCTCAAAATATCATGAGCTTCATTGAGGTCTTTAAATCTTTTTTCGGCTAAAATATCATTCGGATTTCGGTCTGGATGGTATTTTTTTGCAAGCTCTCTATATCTTTTTTTGATTTCGTCTGCACTTGCATTTTTGCTAAGTCCTAAAATCTTGTAATAATCTTTGTATTGCATGGAATATATTTGGTTTCTACCAATCTGGTTTTCCTGTATTACGAGGTTTTTTACCTTTGCGTTGTTGTTGTTGAAGATATTGTGCTTCGTTTTGGCGCATGGCATCTAAAATCTTTTCAGCACTTTCTTCTGACAAGTTCATATCTTTCAATTTATCAGCAGCTGTTTGTTGTTGCTGATTTTGTTTTTGAGCATTTTCATCTTCTTTACTTTGGTCTTGCTCCTTGTTTTCTTGTCCGTCTTGCCCATCTTGATTTTGGCTATCATCGCTCTGTTGGTCTTGGCTTTGTTCTTCTTGATTTTCTTGTTGTTGGTCGTCTTTTTGTTGCTGTTCTTGCTCTTGTTTTTGCATTTCTATTTCCAAAAGACGTTTCAAGAGTTCATAATCAAAACGAGCTTCTTCATTATATTGGTCAGCACGCAAAGATTCTTTAAAATTCTCTAAAGCATCTTCATAGATTTTTTTTCTATCTTTTGGATTTGTCTGCTTTGAGCCTGCACGTTTTGCCTTCAACACTCCCACTTGAAGGTTAGCTACACTTCTCACTCTATCATTTTCACTATTCACTGCTTGCGAGTAGTAAGTAAGGGCAGAAGCAATGGCAGACGTATCTTGCTGCTCAAAATAAGCATGCCCTAGGTTAAGGGTAACAGTAGGTTCTTCTAACTTCCAAACATTGTTCATGTAGAGCAGTTCGGTAGCAGCTTCTTTGTAATTTTTTTCCTTGTATAACTTTGTTGCTTCTTTTTTTGCACTATTGGTTTGAAAGATGAAAATAGGATTCCACCACTCCTGACCCAACGAAATACCTAAAAAAGCAATTATCCAAACGATTTTTTGCATTAGTATCACAGTTTTACTTTAGATAAGGACAAGAATTTTCTTGTCCTTATCTAATTTTTCTAATTAGTCCATAATAAAAGGATAATCTTCTTGTCTATAAACATCTTCAAAGGCTTCTTTTCCATCTGGAAAATCAGATTCCTCTGCAAACTTAACTGATTCTTCTACTTGCTGTTTGATTTTATCATCAATTTCCTTCAATTCTTCTTCTGTGGCATACTTATTCTTTAAAATCGTATCTTTTACCTGCTCTATTGGGTCTTTTTTACGATATTCATTTACTTCTTCACGAGTACGATATTTGGCTGGGTCAGACATAGAGTGTCCTTTGTAACGATAGGTTCTAAACTCTAAAAGTGTTGGACCTTCTCCTTTTCTAGCTCTTTCTGCAGCTCTTGCCACAGCTTCATGTACGGCTTCTACGCTCATCGCATCTACTCCTTCTGATGGCATGTCATACGACTCTCCAAGAGTAGATAAATCAATTACATTTGAAGTACGACTAACAGATGTTCCCATCGCATAGCCATTATTTTCAATCACAAAAATTACAGGAATTTTCCAAAGCATCGCCATATTGAAGGCTTCATGAATTGCTCCTTGACGGACAGCACCATCACCCATATAGCAAATACAAAGGTTGCCTGTTTCGTTGTACATTTCTGCAAAACCAATCCCTGCACCCATCGGAACTTGCGCTCCCACGATGCCATGTCCTCCCATAAAATTGACTTCTTTGTCAAACATGTGCATTGAGCCACCTTTTCCTTTTGAGCAGCCTGTCTCCTTGCCAAAAAGCTCTGCCATTACAGCATTTGGAGACGTTCCCAAGCCTAGTGGATGTGCGTGGTCTCTGTAAGCTGTTATCCATTTGTCGTCTTTATTTAGAGCTGAAACAGCACCAGCTACACAGGCTTCTTGTCCGATATATAAATGACAAAAACCTCTAATTTTTTGTTGTCCGTAAAGCTGTCCAGCCTTTTCTTCAAACTTACGCATCAGTTGCATATCTTCATACCACTTCATATACGTTTCTTTGGAAAAAGAAGACTTTTTAGCTGTTGTTTTGGTAGTACGTGATTTGGTGGTAGTTTTTTTAGCAGCCGTTTTTTTTGTTGGCGTTTTGGTTGTGTTTTTTGCGTCGCTCATAATTATAGAATTGTATAGATGACGTTTGTGCGTTTTTTGTGTCTATTTAGAATGTATTTTATAGTAAGGCAAGTTACTATTTTTTTAAGAAAAAGGAGAATTTAGTGTATTGCAAATCATTTATTTAAGTATTTTTCCATCTATAAAATCTTGCATATCTTTTGCTAACTTATTATTATAGTTTACGAAAACTAAGTAATTGGCTAAAAAAACAAGGCTAAAAAATATGGGTAGAAATACAAAAAAGCCAATGGAATCGTAGTATCCATAGAAAATAGAAAACATAGCTGGAAGGCAGGCAAAAACAATCAATATTAAAAAAAGAACTATTCCTGTTGTAAAATTATGATGAGGACGAATGGTTGCCTCAACTATAGTCTCTAATGGATTAGCATCATTTTCTTTAATAGTTCCACAAGCCACAGGTGGATGGTCTTTGTTTCCTCTTGAGTTTCTACCAAATTCAAAGTAATCTTCTTCAAATTTTCCATGATAGGTCAAAGGGGTAAATCCAATTAGAGGTATTTTGGGAGGTTGGGATACAGTTTTATCTTGTAGTCTTCGCTTTACTTCCTGTGTAGAGTGTAAAGTTTTGTAACTTACTTTTTTTGTAGGCACTATTTTATTTAAAAGGCTCAAGGGCAATATATTTTTTGGTGAAAATGATATAAAGATGTTTTCGCTGTAGTCTCTATATAAAAATAATCAAAAATCGTAACTTTGTACTTTATTTTTAGACGATTTTAATAAAGAAATTATGCGTATCGATATTATAAGCTGTTTGCCTCAACTGATTGAGAGTTTTGTTAGTCATTCTATTTTACAGAGAGCGCAAGAAAGAAACCTTGTAAGTCTTAATTTACACGACCTCAAGGAATATAGCAAAGACAAACACGGACGTATCGATGATTATGCTTTTGGAGGAGGAGCTGGAATGGTCATGACACCACAACCGTTGGCAGATTGTATTGATAGTTTACTAAGAGAAAGAAAATACGATGAAATAATTTATATGACTCCAGATGGTGTTACTTTCAATCAAACTATGGCTAACAATTATTCATTGAAGGAAAATATAATGATAATTTGTGGACATTATAAAGGAATTGATGAGAGAATACGTCAAAAATATGTTACAAAAGAAATTTCGGTAGGCGATTTTGTAGTCTCTGGTGGAGAAATTCCTGCTGCTTTGGTAGCTGATGCAATTATTCGTTTAGTTCCTCGTGTGATGAATGATGAAACTTCTGCACTTACAGACTCCTTTCAAGATGATTTGCTTGCTCCTCCTGTTTATACTCGTCCTGCCAACTGGGAAGGAATGGAAGTGCCTGAAGTTCTGCTTTCTGGACATGCTGCTAAAATAGAAGACTGGAGATTAGAACAAGCAATGAAACGAACAAAAGAACGCCGTCCAGATTTGTGGGAAAAATACATTGGTTAAATGATAAACGTAGGTCAAAGGCAATCCTTTGACTATTAAAATGAATGAACTAGAAACGAAAAAGCCATTTATTTCAGATTAAATAAATGGCTTTTTTGTAGAAAAAATTATGAAATAATTTCTTGCTCAATGGAAATATTCTTAAAATCCATTTCAATCTGATTTTTTGTAATATCTTCTAATGTTTCTCTTTTTCTGATGAGATAATCTTTTCCTTCATATATCAATACTTCGGCAGGACGGAAACGAGAGTTATAATTAGAAGACATCATAAATGAATATGCTCCTGCATTCTTAAAAGCAAGAACATCATTTTCCCTAACTTCTGATAACTTGCGATTTGCCCCAAAAGTATCTGTTTCGCAAATATATCCCACTACATTGTAAACTCTTGATATGCCAGTAGGGTTTGAAATATTAACAATGTGATGATAAGCATCATAAAACATTGGACGAATCAAGTGATTCATACCAGAGTTTAAACCTACAAAAACGGCTGTTGGTGTAGTTTTGATGACATTTACAGAGGCTAAAAAAGTACCTGCTTCACTTACTAAGAATTTCCCTGGTTCGAAAACAAGTGTTAGTTCTCTTCCATACTCTGTACAAAACTGGTTGAAACGTTCTGAAACTTGCTCTCCTAATTTTTCAATATTGGTCGTAATATCGTTTTCTTTATAAGCTACTTTAAAACCACTTCCCATATCAATATATTCTAAGTCTGGAAAATCTTCTGCTGTTTCTAGCAGAATGTCTAGTCCTCTCAAAAATACTTCTACATCCAAAATATCAGAGCCTGTATGCATGTGAAGCCCAGTAATTTTCATTTTATAGGCATCTACAATACGCAAAACGTGGCGCATTTGATAGAGTGAAATGCCAAATTTTGAATCTATATGTCCAACAGAAATTTTTGCATTCCCTCCAGCCATCAAGTGTGGATTTATACGAATACAAACAGGAATTTTTCCTCCCCACTTATGTCCAAACTCTTCCAATACAGAAATACTGTCAATATTTACTTGTACACCTAACTCAACAGCTTCATTGATTTCTTGTAGTGATACAGAGTTAGGAGTAAAGAGAATATCAGATGGCTCAAAGCCAGCCAATAAACCAAGTTGTACTTCTTCAATAGATACTGTATCTAGTCCTGCTCCTAAAGATTTAAAGAATTTCAAGACAGAAATATTCGTAAGTGCCTTACAAGCATAGTGTACTTTCATCTTAGTCTTAGAAAACGCCTTACAAAGCTGTTTGTATTGTTTTTCCATTTTCTTTGCATCATATACATACAAAGGTGTTCCATACTTTTCTGAAAGCGAGAGAGCCGAAACTCCTCCAATACGATATTCGTCTTGAGCGAATTCTAACATAATCTTTAAAAGTTAATTGAATTAATCATATAATACACGTTTTTCTTAATATCTTCATAGATAAGAACAAGCAATTTAACAAAAAAAATAATGTAAAAGTTCAATGGATAGGCTATCCTTAGTGAAGAATATCACAAAAAAAACCTTTTCCACATCGGAAAAGGCTTGGTTACAGAATAAATTTCATATTGTAATATCAAAGTGTATAAATAGAATAGCTCAACAAGAGTTTAACCTAGTGGCCAAGGTAGCTTTGGAGGTTCTACATCTCCATCTCCATCTCCATCAGTTGTCATTTCCAGTCTTTCCTCTAATTCTTCGATGTGGAGTTCTCTTTCTAGTTCGTTGAAAAGGTCATTGCAATTTTCGTTGGTGTTGATTTGATTTAAAGTGTTCATAGCGTAAAAATTTTCAGAGTGTAGATAATTAAATTTAGTTGAGTAAATTGTATTAGAATAATCTAATTAGGTGATAAAATGAAGGAGGTGTGAATCAAATTGTACAATTCCTTGTTTTTATATACTCAAAGATAGAGTATAAGGTTGCAGAATCAAATACTAAATAACCTTAGTTTATTACTTGAGTTATCTGTAAAAGATAATTTACTCAAAATTAAATTTGTAAAAATCTGTTTTGTTCAAAATGATATGGTTTTTGATGTAAAAAATGTGATTTATAGCTTCATATACAAAATTTAAGGCAAATTTTTATTTTTCTATTGAACTAGACTTTTTTTACTTATACTCTCTAAAATAGCTTTTGATGAGGTGTAACATACTGAAAATGTGTTAATTAACTTCTAATGTTACACCAAAAAAACTTTTGAAAATTTATTTTTTGAATTATTCAAGGATTGAATTAACCTATTTTATGAGTTTTTATAGAGAAAAAACTGAATTTATCGTGCAGAAATCTCTCTTGAAAATTTCAATATTCGTTGTTTAAAAGAAATAGGTTATGGATAGGTCATAAGTTATAAAGAGTTATCTTTGTTTTATAAAGGAAAACTGAGGCAATAACTGTCTCTTAGAATCAATCAAAATTTATACTAAATCAAGATTATGAAGCTCAACTACAAGGAATTAGGAAGTTCAAACGCACAGCCTTTACTTATTTTACATGGTGTATTTGGTTCACTTGATAACTGGCTTACCTTAGGGCGTCAGTTTGCTGAACACTACCAAGTATTTTTGATAGACCAACGCAACCACGGACGTTCTCCACATCATGTAGAAATGGATTATATCGTGTTGGCTAATGATTTGCAAATATTTATTGAAGAACATCAGCTTAAAAACCCATTGCTCATTGGGCATTCTATGGGAGGTAAAGTAGTTATGCAGTATGCTCTAAGCTATCCTAACGGATTTGACAAAATGATAGTGGTAGATATTGCTCCTAGAGAATATAATATTTCTCATCATGAAAATATTTTATCGGGTTTGAAAGCAATTGATATAGATACTTTAAAAAATAGAGGAGATGCAGATACAAAACTTGGAGAATATGTAGATGAAGAAGGAACAAGAATGTTCTTATTAAAAAATTTGGCTCGCACAAAAGATGGTTTTGAGTGGAAAATGAATTTGCCTGTCTTGGAAAAATCTATACATAAAATAGGAGGAGCTGTTACTACGAACAAGCAAATACCAACATCTGTGGAGGCAAATGAAAAGGAAATTTTGTTTATTGATGGAGGAGAGTCTCGTTATATACAAGAAAAAGATATTCCCATGATAAAAAAACTCTTTCCTAATGCAAAAGTTCATACCATAGAAGAGGCAGGGCATTGGGTACACGCACAAGCACCAGAAGAATTCTTTAAAGTTGTTATGAATTTTTTAGCTAATTAATTTTCAGAAAATGATTTGTATAGGAAGGCTTACTTTTTCATTATTTTATTTATTAAGCAAAAAACACTACCTTTGCAAATCATTGTCTTTGCTTTAAACCAACTGTCAATAACTGATTTAGTTTGAGCAAATTGACATTCCAAAACTCATTCTACAAACCACCTGAGTCCAAAACCAATTTTATGGAACAACCTACTCCAGTAGCCAAACGAATAGATGCTCTTGTAAAACTCCAAGAAGTTGATTCTAAGTTAGATGAATTACGCAAAATAAAAGGCGATTTGCCCGAAGAAGTCCAAGATTTGGAGGACGAAATAGAAGGGTATCAGACAAGAGTTTCAAAATTTGAAACTGAAAAAAAATCATTAGATGACCTTAAATCTACTCAAGAAAACGCTATAAAAGACCATAAAAAGCTCATCACAAAATATGAAGAGCAGCAAATGGATGTTCGTAACGACCGTGAGTTTCAAGCAATTGCTCGTGAGATAGAGAACCAACAGTTGGATATTCGTCTTGCTGAAAAAGCAGTTAGAGATACACAATACAAAATAGAACGTAAAGAAAAACAAATCGAAGACACAACGGCAACGTTAGAAGAGCGCAAAAAAGATTTGGAAATTAAAAACAATGAGCTTGAAGGTATTGTAAAAGAAAGTGAAGAAGAAGAGGCAAAACTCATGAAAGAGCGTGAAAAACGTGTCAAAAACGTAGCTGAAAATTTATATTTATCGTATGAGCGTATTCGTCAGAATGCTCGTAATGGCTTGGCTGTTGTGAATGTAAAGCGTAATGCTTGTGGGGGCTGTTTCAATATTGTTCCTCCTCAACGCCAAGTAGATATAAAAGAAAGAAAAAAATTAGTAGTTTGTGAACACTGTGGACGTGTCTTTGCAGATGTAGAAGCTGTTGAAGTAGTAGAGAAAAAACGTACTACTCGTCGTAAGCGTACTACAAAGAAAGATAAAGAGTCTGCTAAGTAAAAATATCCTTCGCTTTCTATCTATCAAAAAAAGTCTCTCAAAACAATGTTGTTTTGAGAGACTTTTTTATTCCTTTTATTTATGTCTTCCTAAATTAGTTTACAGGAATGGTTTGGTCAATGATTGGCAAAACAGCATTATGAAGATAAGTGCCTTTCAAGAAATAAAACAACGAACCACGAGTAGTAGAAATAGCAAGCTCGTTGATGTCTAAGATTACATCTGTTGGCATATTTACTTTGCTATTTTCTGTATCTACATAGTTGCTAAGGTCTTCTATTTGAAAAACAGTATTGGTCTTGAACTTTGCAAGAGTATGTTCTTTTTTATCAGAGAAAATAGAAACTGTAGTAACAACAATAAATATATTATCATTTGTGTTCCAACGATGTTCTAAATTAACATCAAACTGAAACATAATTTGCTTTGGTAATTCTTGAGTAGGTGCGACTAGGTTTGCTTCTAAAACATCTAAGGCTACGATTCTAAATTGCATTGTGTCTGTTTTGATTTACTTAATAAATAAAATATGATTTACCACAAAGCTACTCGTTTTCTTGGTGCTATGAAAATAGAAGGTAAGAAAACTATTTATTTCTAATGAACAAACTCCTTGTAAAGAATAAAAAAGGCAATCAACAACACCAAATAACCAAAAATTTGTTTGAGTTTGGCAGCAGGAACATATTTACAAAAATGTGTGCCCAACAAAATACCTACTATTGTAAAGCTAGTAAAGGGAAGCAGAAAACGCCAGTCTATCTCGTGTTGTTGCCAGTCTCCTAAAAAACCCAATAGAGAATTGATAGCAATAATAAAAAGGGATGTTGCAATAGCTTCTTTCATCGGAATACGTGCCAAAAAAACAAGTGAAGGCACAATCAGAAAACCTCCTCCAGCACCCACCAAACCTGCAATAAGTCCAACTAAAAGAGCATCTACAATCAGAACAGGAATTCTTAGAGGTTTTTTTGAAACTGTTTTTGGGATATGAGATTGTTCCTGTTGTTTTGCTCCCTTGCGAATCATGATAGTTGAAGAAATTAGCATCACAATAGCAAAAAAGACTACAATAGCTGCATTTTTAGTAAGGTTGAAATAATCAGACGTAAAAAAAGGGTCTGGTAAAGCTGGAACAATATAGGCACGAGTGAGATAGACCATCATAAGCGATGGTGCACCAAATACTAAAGCTATTTTTAGATTGACTAATCCTTGTTGAAAATATCTATATGCTCCTACAAGGGCAGCAGCTCCCACTACAAACAAAGAATATCCTGTGGCAATAACAGCTTCAATATTTAGTACATAAACAAAAATAGGGACAGCCAAAATAGAACCTCCTCCACCTAACAAACCCATCACGAAACCTACGACAATGGCTATCAAAAAACCTAAAAACTCTTCCATGTTGTCTTATTCTTATTTTTTATTGCGCTTTTCTTAGAAAATGTCTTTTTTCTTATCCATTAAGACGACAATTTAACTAATTCGAATATAAGCCCAAAAATTGTTAAAAATAGAGGCTATCTTTAATCTATAATTTGAATCAAACAAGAAAAGGTATTATCCTAACTTTACTCCCCAAAATGTAATGTCGTCTCGCTGTTCTGCTCCTTGTTGGTGTGCCTTTAGAAAGTCAATTAATAGGTCTTGTTGAGTTGCCATATCTTGCTTTAAGATAGTATTGAGAAATAATTTTAAGTTATGACTTCCAATGCGCTCTCCTTGTGGAGAGTGTTGATCGGCAAATCCGTCAGTGGTTAAGTATAGAGAAGAGCCAGTAGGTAGCCAAATAATATCTTCCTCAAACAGTCGTATTTTTTCTCTTTGTTTTCCTCCTATGGAACATCTTGTAGCTCCAATTTCTTGAATTTCGTTTTGTGTAGGTTCTGCATACCAAAGAGGACGTTTTGCTCCAGAATAGGTTACTTCATGCATACGAGTCGTTTTTTGTTCGATTCTACACAGAACTATATCCATTCCGTCTTTATTAATTTTCGAACTATTTCTTTGTTTTGTGTTTTTATCTTGTTTCAATAGTTTTCTAATGCGTTCATGCATAAGTCTCAATATTTTTGAGGGCTGCAAATGCTTTTCTTGATTGATAAGCTCCTCTAACAACATATTTCCAATCATAGACATGAAAGCTCCCGGTATTCCGTGTCCTGTACAATCTACCACAGCGATAAACGTGTATTTATCAATAGTTGTAAGCCAATAAAAATCGCCACTTACAATGTCTTTTCCTCCATAAATCAGACAATATTCAGAAAAGTTATTTAAAATAGTTTTTTCGTTAGGTGTAAGAACATTTTGTATGGTCTTGGCATAACGCATACTGTCCATAATATTTTGGTTCTTATTATGAATCAGCTTGTAGGCATTAGCATTCGCCACAGCAATAGAAACATATGTAGAAAGGTTGCGAAGCAAAGCCAAATTATCCTCTGTATAAGGATTTTTCTTAAAACTCTGAATCGTCATGACTCCAATGGGACGTTCACGGATTCGAAGAGGAATAAAAAATGCCGTTTGGGGAATCTCTCCAATAATAGGACTAATATGTTTTTGGTATTTTTGAAAATATTCTTTTCTGACATCCACAGTAAAATACTCTTTATCATTTAAAAAACACTGTACCGAGAGACTTTTATTTTCTTCTGTTATTGACTCTGCATGGAAAGGCAAAACCTCTCCGTTTTCTATAAAATTACTGTATTCAATGGCTTGTGAATGAGGATTATAAACGCCGATACCAAATCCATCGACCAACATAATGGAGTCGATACTTTCTTTAATAATTGAAATGAGTGCATTCTCATCCATTGTAGCTGTTATTTTTCTTCCAATTTCAGAGAGAATAGAAAGGCGTGAAAAAGTTTCTTTGAGTTGGCTGTTTTGTTGTGTGATTTCTTCTTTTTGCTGACCGATTTCTGTACTTTTTTCTAAAATTTGTTTGTTTTGTTGTTCTCTTTCTCTCTTTTGTATGAAGATAAGTATAGCAATGATAAAAAGTAAGATTGTCCCTGTTGCTAGTGAGTAGTTCCAAATTTCTTTACGTGCAATTTCAGATTTTTGCAATTTTTTTTGTTCTCTTAGTGTAGAAATAATCTGCTCTTGTCTTTCACTCTCAAATACAGCTTGAAGGCGTTTGATTTCATTATGATTTTCTTCTTTTTTTAAAGAGTCTGTAAGAGCTATATGTCTTTCTAAGTAGTCTGTGGAGGCTTCAAAATTCTTTTCTTTCTTATAAATTTGTGATAGAAGATGATATACATTTTCAATATTTTGTCTCAATCCCAGTTTTTGAGCTAATTCTAAGGCTTTTTTTGCTAAAACTTTAGCTTTTGTATAGTCATTGGTAAAGAAAAAATATTGAGCTTTTCCAAAATGAACATGAAATAAAAGATGTGGATTATCTAAATTTTCTATCATCTTTTCTGCTTTCATAAGGTATGAAAAAGTCTTTTCTTTAGAGTTTGAGTCTCTCAAGGAATCTCTTTGCATTATATTCATCCCCAAACTGATATAATACTGACAAGTAAGGAAATCATTTCCTAATTGGAGAGCTAAAGGCAATCCTTTTTCCAAATAGAAGAGAGCCTGCTGATGATTACCCTGTTCAGAATAAGCACTACCAATATTGAGATTTCCTGTTACAATTCCTGTGCTATCATTGAGTTCTTCCTTCATCAAAATAGCTTGCTTGTGCATTTGTATGGCTTTATCGTATTGATGATTTCGTTTATAAATCAGAGCCATATTATTGAGCGCACGAGCTACTTTGAGTTTGTCGTCGTAACGCTGTTGTATTCCTAAGGCTACCAATAAATTTTCTAAGGCACGCTGGTAGTTTCCTTGTACATAATATATTCCTGCAAGTTCGTTCAAGACAAGAGAATAAGTAATTGAATCTCCAATTTCTTGATAAAGGTCAGAAGAAGCTCTAAAAAAATGAATAGCTGAATCATAATTACTTTTTTGCTGATGGTATTTGCCAATCACTCTGACTGCGCTGGCTGTTCCTCTAAAATATAGCTCTTCTTCTGATTTCTGAATAGCAACTTCTGCTAAAATACGCCCAGAATCACTTTTTATGTCAAGATATTGTGTTGCAATATCTAAAAGGGTATTTATTTTTAAAGTATCTTCTATATCATTTTTTTGTGTTTTTTCATGCACTTGCCAAAGACTGTCTAACTTTTTTTGTGCAATATCGTTTTTTGCAGAACGTTGAGCCATTACATTTTGAAATGCAATGGCAACTAAATAAATGAGAAAAGTAGAGAGAAATTTGTAGAACATTCAAAGGATTGGTTTTATGCTTTCAGATGCAAATTTTCCCACTCTACTTCTTGTACAATATCGCTATGTAAGCTAAGCCCAACTGGACACGTCATGGCTGTGCGATGCAATTTTTCATGCTCTTTTACTGAAAGCTCTAAGCTATCTGGACAAGTATAAGTAATCTTGATACGTCCGATTCTGCGAGGTTTATCTACCATTATTTTTTCTACATACGCCTCTAAACCTTCCAAATTTATTCCTTCTCGCTCTGCTAAAATTCCCATAACAGTCATCTGACAAGAAGCAAGAGAACTACATACTAAATCTGTTGGAGAAAATGTTTCGCCTTTTCCGTGGTTATCTTTTGGAGCATCGGTAAGTAATTTATTTTGTGAACTAATATGAGTGGCTTCTGTGCGTAATTTGCCTTGATAGATTACTTTTATCATAGAGGTATAATTTGATTTAGAAAACTAAATTTATTTTTCATATTTACAAAATAGATAAAAAACACGACTTTATCTGTATTTTTATTTCAAATATCACTTATCCTAATTCCATTTTACTTTGCTAAATTATCCCTTTCCCTCCTTATTTGAGAAATTTCTTTCCCCTGCTTTTATTTCAGAGTGGGAAAACAAAACCTTTAATGAAAAAAACTTAAGTGTAAAGGTACTTCGTTTGGATGCTCAACACAAACATATTGGAGGAAACAAACTCTACAAACTCTATTACAATCTACTAGAAGCCAAAAAACAAGGCAAGAAAAAGCTACTTACTTTTGGAGGCGCATATTCCAACCATTTGAGAGCAACAGCTTTTGCTGCTAAAGAGTTGGGATTTGAGAGTATTGCCATTATTAGGGGGGAAGAACACAAAGAACTAAATCCTGTACTTGCCTTTTGTAAAGAACAAAATATGCAACTGCATTACATTTCACGAAGCCAATACAGAGAAAAAAATGATATACAATTTTTAAAAGAACTAGAACAGAAGTTTGGCAGTTTTTTTCTCATACCAGAAGGTGGTTCAAATCCATTAGCTCTCAAAGGTACAAGTCATATTGTCGATATAGCATCTAATTTGATAGAAGAAAACATTGATTATTTTGTACTCGGTATCGGAACAGGAGGAACAGCAGCAGGGATTTTAAATTCTGTTTCAAATAAAGAAAATTATTTGAAAAACAAAGTTTTGGCTATTTCTGCACTAAAAGGAGGGAGTTTTTTAAAAGAGGATATCGAAAAACTTTTAGAGAATTTTTATGAAAATGATGAAGACAAAATTCAGTCAGCTCTAAGTCATCTGATTCTGAATACAGATTTTCATGAAGGAGGTTATGCTAAAAAATCGGAACGATTAGTAAAGTTTATAAAAGAGTTTCATCAAAATAATGAGCTTGAAATTGAACCTATTTATACGGGAAAAGCCTTTTTTGCAGTAAAAGAGTTAGCAAAAGATAATTTTTTTGAAAAAGGAAGTACGATTGTACTGATTCATACTGGAGGGGTTTTCTGAAATTAGAAAGCAAATAAAAAAAATGCTATCCAACAGTAAAGTTTTTTAGCATTTTTAGGTAAATTTGGTAATTGTTATTATGATAACGTAAAAAACACACAAAGGTTAGTGTTTTTTGTACAATTTCTCATTAAATAGACTAATCGAAGAAAATGAAGAACAAAAAGAGAGCAAATAACTGGACACTTTTTTTAGATAGAGATGGTGTCTTGAATAGAAAACTAGACAATGATTATGTCAAAACGTTAGATGAATTTACTATTTTTGAAACGGCAGTAGAAGCCTTAGATATTTTGAAAGAACATTTTGAAAATATTGTGGTAGTAACCAATCAGCAAGGGATTGGAAAAGGACTCATGACTGACAAAGACCTTGAAGTTATTCATAATGTTTTGCTAGAAAAGTTACCACAAATACAAAAAATATATTTTTGCCCAGACCTTGCCAAAACAGGTTCTCCACGTCGTAAACCAGCTATCGGAATGGCGATTGATGCAAAGAAGGATTTTTGTGAAATTAGCTTTAAGCGTTCAGTTATTGTAGGAGATAGTCTTTCAGATATGCAGTTTGGACGCAATGCAGGAATGAAAACATGCTTTATCAATCAGTATAATACTTTTGAAAGAATAAAAAACAAAGCCTTAATAGATTTTGAAACGGCTTCCCTTATCGAAGCTGTTCCGTATCTGATTCATCTGACAAAAGACTAGATACAAAAAAACAGCTATCCTATATTTTAGAATAGCTATCTGAATATTTTACACTCTTACAAAGAAAAAGGATTTAGTCTTCTTCTTCCATTTCATTCAAGACAATTTTGACATCTATGATTTCTTGAAAATCTTCTCCAGACTCTTGCATGTCTTCATCATCTTCTTCGTAATACCAGTTTATCAAGACATTATCATTTTTTTGTTGTAGAGTTTCTAATTTTCTGAAAATCTCTACCAAACACTTTGAAGAACTCGTATTGAAGTACTCCAATTTTACATCTAAAACTGTACTTGATTTTGCTTGACTGACATAATTATCTAACCACTCAAAAAGAGGCTTATAAAACTCAATAGAGTTTTCTGGGATGGAGCGTCCTGCAATGAGGAATCGTCCTTCGTTAGAGTTAAAATCTAGTTGTGGTGTCTTATTAGTACCTTCTAAGAAAAAATTTTCCATTCAAATATATTGTTTAAGCCGAAACTTTTACTTTCAAACTAAAAAAAGAATTGTCCTCGCCAGCGTCTTCAAAAGAATAGACGAGTTTTTCGCCCGAACGGCGTGCAATATCAATGATTCCTAAGCCTGCTCCCCCTTTTATAGAAACTTCTCCACCGTGTAATTGCTCACGATAAAGCTGTTTTATTTGTTCAGCAGAAGATTGATTTATCCTTTCAATGTGTGATTGTAAAGTGGAAACAAGTGAGGTGGGGATATAATTTCCAGTAGAAATTTCGTATCCTTTCGCATGTTTGGAAAGAACAAATAATACTGTTTCTGGGCTTTCAGATTTTTGTACACCTTCTCCTTGTGTGTGGTGATATACATTTTGGAGTGCCTCTATCATAATATGATAGACTTTCTTTCTGATTTTGGACTTTTGTTCAAGGGCAGCTAAACGTTCATCTGCCACACTCAAAATCCCATCAAAAAGAGATTGTGATGGAGCTCCTTTGTACGATACAATTACCTCGCCTTCCAACATTTCTCTATAGTAATCATTCAGGTTCAAGATTCTTATACTGCTTTAGAGTGGAACTAAAATTTTTTAGAGTTTTTTAGTTTGTTTGATAAATAGCAATTAGACAAATCCGTACATAATTTTATTGTCAGAGTGAGCTAATTTTTAGAAATATACACAAAATTACATGGCATACAAAAAAATTATATCAAAAAAACATAAATCTGCAATTTTGTTTTGTATTTAGAAAGAAGATATTCTTTACTACACTAGACAAACAGATATACTCTATGTATCGTAAATATATAAAATTATTTCAAAATACAAATATTATTCTCTTGTTTTTTGAATACCCTTTTTATCAATACTAATTTTACGTTCTCTATATAAATTACCTATTAATTTTTTAAATGTTTTTTTACTCATATTGAAATAATCTAGTATTTCCTCAGGCGAGCTTTTATCTGAAATAGGCAAAAAACCGTTGTTTTCTTCTAATTTTTGCATAATAATACTACTTTGGTCAGCTATTCCATCAAAACCATCTTTTCTGAATCTTAAATCTATTCGTCCATCTTCACGTATTTTTCTTACATAAACAGTATGCTTTTTTCCTTGTATGTTTTTTCGTCCAAAAATTTCATTATGATAAAGCATACCATAATAATAAATGCCATCTTTTTCGACAATGCAACGATAGCCAATTTCTGTTTCTTGTCCTACAATGGCTGTAACTTCTTCATCTTCTTCCAAATCAATATCTTCTCGCTCTATAAAACTTCCTAATTTACCCAAACCAATCACACGATTTGTCTTGTGGTCTAGGGCAAGTTTGACAAATACATAATCTCCTCTTTGAATAGGCTTCTGTGTTTCTCTTGCTTCTTTATTGCCTTTCGGAATTTCGTCTTGTGGAAGAAACAAATCTTTTTCTATCAGTCCCCAATCTAAAAACATTCCAAATTTAGTAATATCTACTACCCTTAAAGCTGCAATTTCTCCAACAACAGCAATAGGTTTTTCAATAACAGCAACAGGACGATCTTCGGTGTCTGTATAGACAAAAACTTCTATCTCATCGCCTTCCTTTGCATCTTGAGGAATATACTTTTGAGGTAACAAAACCTCATCTAAAAGCGAGCTTCCTACATAAACACCATGAGGAGTGGTGCGTAAAATTTTGACGGTATTATATTGACCAATTTGAATAGGCATAATTTCTTTGTTTTTAAATAAATAGGTTTACAAATGTAGCCTTTTTTAAATGCAGGACAAAAGCTAGTGTTTACTGTCCATATACTATTTTGTTTGTATTAGGAAAAATCTACAAAAAGCCCATTTAAAGCCAATTACGCTATTTTCCTAACGTTAGGAAAAATGTCTAAAAAGCCCATTTAAAGCTAACTGTGCTATTTTCCTGCTATCAGGAAAAATGTCTAAAAAGCCGTTTAAAGTGAATTACGCTATTTTCCTAACGTTAGGAAAAATGCAAAAAACGGATTTGAGTAATTTTTCTCAAATCCGTTTTTCTTTTATTTATCAAACAAAACCATGTTGTTTTTTTATGTCAAAAATCTAATAGGTCTAAGTGGTAGCGTTTGATAATTTTTTTCAAGAGTTCGCCATAAATTGGAGAAGTTGCATAACCTACTCCACCATACTTTGTAGAACCAATTTTGTCTGCCCAGTCTTCATAGTTTTTACCTTTTGTAAAAAGAGGCGAATAGCGTTTGTTGGTACTTAAAAATATAGAGTGCGAACGGAACGAATGCCATGGCGAATTATATTCTGCAAAATGGTCTTTGACAATGCACTTATAAAGCGTTTTTCCATTCTTGACAACTCGTTGTGAGCTAATAATAATATTTTTATTAGCTTGTTTTTCCAAGGCTGTGTAATATTCTGTTGTTGTGGTAAGACTGCTTTTTCTATTTTTATCTTTAATGCCAAAATAATTATTATCTACAATGCGCTGTCCGTAAGCTGTTTCTAGGGCTGACTGTGCTAATTTTATAGATGCTGGAACGTGAAACTTTGCCTGCTCCATCAATGAAGTTTCAATTTTATTGAGGTCTTTATTGTCCGTAAAATAAGTATAAACGTGTTTTTGTGCATTTACATTATTCAAAACCAAATCAATAAAAAGTTGTGTGATTTCTTCATTGAGTTTCAAAAGCTCATCATCTTTTAGCTTATCCAAACGAGAAGCCTTGTTCTCTATCAAATATTTAGTAATCAGAAGCTGTTTCTGTACCAAAAATTTGTCTCTCTGTTCTTGGTGTGTTTGTGGTATTTCAGATTGCGTTTCTTCTAAGTGCGTCATGATATAAGAAAGAACATCATTGATAGGTTCGGCTGCTGGCACAGAAGTAGGAATTACGCTACTTTTGTTAGGCATCTGAACGAGCATATTATCAATTTGTGTCGTCGTGTTGCTTGCCCTTGGAATCCACCATTGAAGTCCAATAATCATCAATAAAATAGCAATGATTACCATAAGCCAACGGTCTGTAATGCGAATATCTACGTGTACTTTGTGTGTTCGTTTTTTCCAATAAGGAATTTCGAAATCGATAGTGTGAGTAAGAAGTTGTCTTCCTTCGTTTAGCGTTTGGAATGCGTCGTCTAGTATTATTAGTTGCTTCATCATGGTTGTTGTTTGCTGAATATATTTTTGTCAAAATATATTCAAGGTAATAAGTAGAAATAGGTCAATAGCAATATTAATTTGTTTGATAGAATTAGGATAGTTTCTAATGTAAGTAGTATAAATACTATCAAAAACTAAAATAATTAGCAATTTTCATTAAGAACGATAGTTTTTCTCAAATAATTCCTAAAAAAGCAGTAGATTGATAATAATAATTTCTAACTTGCCAAATATTTAGTGAAAAAGGAGGAAATTGCTAACAAATCACTCATTTTTCTGTGTCTTGTTTGAGTAATACAGCTCTTTTTGCTAATATTATAAGCAAATATACAAGTTGATTCGATAATGGCAAAATTTTTTGCTAAAAATTTTATCAAAAATTATTTATTTTTCTCAAACCTCATATCGCTTATGTTCTTCTCTTCTAACTTGCGTCACCTTCGTCGTGTAAATAATTTGACTCAAGAAGCTCTAGCAAATCATTTAGAGTTGTCTTTGAAAAAAATTGGTTCGTATGAAGAGGGAAGAGCAACTCCAAAGCTAGAAGCTCTTTTAGAAATTGCTAATTTTTTTAGTGTTTCGCTAGAGCAGTTTATCAATCAAGATTTATCAGTTGTTCAAGACACGCCAGCATTACCCGAACTTAAAAAATATGCTGCTGCTGAAAGACTGCGTATTTTGAGTATTACACAAGACCGAAATGAAAACGAATATATAGAACTTGTACGCCTAGATATGGAAGAAGATTATATCAAGGGATATTCTAATATTGAGTTTGTAGCTGACTTGCCTAAGTGTCAGTTGCCTGCCTTACCTCTGAATCAGACCTACCGAGCTTTTGAAATTTCAGATTCTTTGTTGGCTGCTCCTACTAAAAGTATTGTTGTTGGTGCATTTGTGGCTGACTGGAATGGACTAAAAGACGATGAGCCTTGTATTATTGTTTCTGAAAATACAGGAGTCATTTTTAGAAAGGTAAAAAACCGTATTGCTCAAAATGATACGCTTCTTTTGGAAGACACTAACGGACAGTTTTCATCATATTCTGTTTTGGTAGAAGATATTGAAGAAATTTGGCGATTTGCTGCCTATATCAATTTAGATTTTCCAGAAGTACCGACACAGGTAAACGAACTGCGTCAAACTATGCAAAAGCTACAAACTGCCCTAGAAATCTTGGAAAATAAAACAGACGAAGAAAGTCATAAATAAACATCAGAAATAAATTTTATTATGATTCTATGGAGAAATGAGCTTTGCAAAACTAGCTGTGATAAGTTTGAATATATTCTGTAAACAAAATACCTTATCTAAGCATCTTAGATAAGGTATTTTATTATGAGTATATACACAAATTAATTATTCAATTTCTTGAGCATCTAAAAACAAACGAGCTTGTATGCCTTGCATAGCTTGTAGTTCTTGATAATACTGATAATACGTATAAAAACTACCTAGTTCTTTTCTGATTGCTCTTTGTTGTGCTTTATTTCCTTGATTGAGAATTTGGTCTAGGAAAGATTCTGGTTCTGGATAATAACGTACTTGATAATCATCTTCTAAGCCTGCACTGTTTGCTGCAATAGAAATAGCATCTTCAAGACTTCCCAAGACATCTACCAAACCACGCTCCTTAGCATCAATTCCTGTCCAAACACGTCCTTCTGCGTATTCTCTCAATGCTTCTACTTGCATATTTCTGCCTTGTGCAGCCTTTGTAGTAAAATCTATATAACCACGATTGACAGAAGTTTGAATAATAGAGTCTTCTGCTGGAGAAGGTTGGCGAGTAGGGTAGCCCAAGTCTGCAAACTCTGCTGTTTTGACACCATCAAACGTAATTCCGATTTGATTTTCTAAAAACTTATCTACTCCTGGTATTACTCCAAAAATTCCGATTGAGCCTGTAATCGTATTTGGATGTGCTACAATCGTATCACACGCCATCGCCATATAATATCCACCTGAAGCAGCTACATCAGACATAGAAGCAATAATTGGCTTTACTTCTTTAGTTAGCATTACCTCACGCCACATAATATCAGATGCTAAGGCACTTCCTCCACCAGAGTTGATACGCAACACCACAGCTTTCACACGCTTGTCTTTACGAGCTTTACGAATGGCAGCAGCTAGAGCATCGCCACCAATTTGTCCTGTCTGTCCTCTTCCATCCACAATACTTCCCTCTCCTACAATAACAGCTACTCGTTTTTGAGAATCGCCTTCAAGATTGTTGCTTAATGTTTTGATATATTTTGGAAGTGATACAAAAGAGATTTTCTTTTTATTATTTTTAGCTTCATCATCGTTTTCTGTTTCTTCGTCTATTATTCCTAGTGCCACTTTTAGTTTTGATTCTACTTGGTCGTAATAAAGTGTATCATTGATAAGGTTATAGGTAACAGCATCTCCAGCTTTTCTGATAAGCATTTTATCACTAATTTCTCTCAATTTTTCTGCTGATAATGTACGTCCACTATTTGTATTGGCAGTGGCAACGTTCTTCAAATATGTATTGTAAAGAGAGTTTAGATAGACTTCTGTTTGCTTACGGTTTGCATCACTCATTTCTTCTAAGATAAGTGGCTCAACAGCAGATTTGAACGTACCCACTTTATAGATTCTTGGCTCAATATCTAGTTTATCAAGCATTTTTTTGAAGAATGGAATTTGAGAGAAAAATCCGTTCATTTCTAATGCTCCTTGTGGATAAAGATAGACTTCATCAGCTGTAGAAGCTAAATAATATCCTTTTTCACCATAATATTTACTATACGCATAGATAAACTTGTTAGAAGTTTTGAAATCTACTAAAGCAGCATGAAGTTCTTCTAACATCGCAAAACCAACAGGAACATCAGTAATTTCTAAGTAAATACCTTTTATGTTGTCGTCTGTTTTAGCTTTCTTTAGAGCTGCTTTGATGTTTACCAAACTTAATGGAGTTGGACTTCCTTGAAGTTCGGCTGCTAAATCTGCAAAAGGGTCATCTTTGGCATATTCTGCAATAGGCTGATTTAGTGTAATCTTCAACACACTATTTTCTGAAATTTCTACTTCTCCTCCAGAGCTTGCTCCTATGATAGCAAATATGAGAAACATAAACATAAAGAAAAGCCCTACTCCAAACGAAGTAGCAAAAACGATTTTAATAAAACCTAGTAATTTTTGTCCGAAAGACGGTTTGGCTGGACGTACTACTCTTCTAGTCTGTGTTTGTCTGCGTTCTTGTGCAGCATTTGAATCTATATTCTGATTTTTTTGATTTAGTGGGTCGGTTGGCTCACTCATATAATTTATATTTTGTTATCGTATTTTTAGATTGGATACATTATTCATTTACTCATAAGTAGTTAAAGAGAATGTTTTATTACAAAATGACAGATTATTTTTTTAGTAGTTCAATTTTTACTTCTAAACTGGTTTTAACTCAGTAAAAAGATAGAAGTTGAAAAAGCCATAGATGTACTATACTGGCTATCAGCATTTGCTCTTCAACAAATCAAATAATATGAATAACTAGCACACTACTTTAAAAGTATTATGTGTTTAGGATTACTTTTTGCTAACTGTATCGGATACTAACAAACTAATTATAAGTAAGAGCTTGTTTCAAATTATTTATTTAAGCTACAAATAATGGATTTGAGCCTATATCTGTGTTATTTTTTCGTCAAATAGCTCGCTGTCCTACTTAAAAATGCTTTGATAAGTCAAAAATTTAGACAAGTTCTAAGGCTTTTTAGTACAAACAAAATACTTTTGTTAGTAATGAACACAAAAATAATTCTGAGAAAATTTTTTGTATTCTTAAACAATTAAAATACTACTACGAATGGAGTTTTTATTTTTTTTATCCAAAATTTAACTTTTATGACACTTAACAAATCATCTTTCCTTCTAAGTATTCTTTTGACTTTTTCACTCTTTTCATTTCGTAACTTAGGTGAAGATGCGTCAGACTTTAGCGATTTTATAAGTAAATTTCCTGTATTAGACAAAGAGATAACTAATCAAGAATTTCAAGATAAAATAAAATCGGAAACTAATATATCAAAGTTGTATCAATCAGTAACTAAGCAAACTGTTTACTCAGAGGATACCAAGTTTATTCCAATTGGAAAGATAGATACAAAAAAAGCAGTTATCATTATTTATGGAGAAGTAAAAGCAGCATATAATAAAAATGAGCAGGATTTAGTCTATATCAACTCGCTTGCACTAGACAAAAAAAGTGGCGCATTTATAGAAGGTTCATTGCTTCAATATTTATTGGTAAGTGGGGAAATCAAAAGAAAAAAAGAAACCTACATTGCTAATCTAAAATATGATGGAGAAACAATAACCTTTGAGAATAAAACCCTAAATCAACCTGATAAAAGTGTGAAAGAATCAGAGGTAGCTGTGTATAGAGTAGATAAAAAAATGCTCAAATTTGATAGCAATAAGTAAGTATTTTAAACTCATCCTTGCTGGCGTTTACAAGCTATGTGATGTCAGCAAGGATATAGAGAAACAAAGGCTACATTAAATCATGGATAAGAACACTGATAAATATTTTGATGCATACTTAAAGCAATTCATTTACTCTACACCTAATGAAAAAAACTTTATTAGAAAATATTTATCTATTGAAAAGCTAGAAAAAGGTGACTTCATTCTGAAAAGTGGAGAAGTACAAACACAAATAGGTTTTCTTTATGAAGGCTTAGTAAGAAGGTTCTTTATAGATGAACAAGGCAATGAAATAACTACAGGGTTTACAAAGGAAAATGAATATGTTACTGATTATCCTTCGTTTATAAGGCAAATATCTACTAAATATTATTTTCAGTGCTTAGAACCTACCATAATGGTTAATCTCTCTTACGAAGTCATTCAAGAGTGTTATAAGAAATTTAAAAATAGTGAAATGCAAGGCAGGTTAGTAGCAGAGACTGTCTTGACTATTTTGAGTGATAGAGTAGAAAGTTTTTTGTTTAATACGGCAGAAGAGAGATATTTAAAGTTTGTAAAAGAACATCCAGACCTTATGCAAAGAGTTAGTCTGACTCATTTAGCATCTTTCTTAGGTATTAAAAGACAATCACTAAGCCGAATCAGAAATAAACTTAGTAAATAATATTTTGTCACAAATGTGTCAGGTATAAACCAATTGAGCTATGCATCTTTGTAATAAATCATAGATAACTAATTTCTAAAACTTTTTACAGATGAACTCAAATACCAAATTTCTTAAGATAGGGCTTTCACTTTTATTCATTTTTGTTTCACTAACTTTATTAGGACAAGATAATAATACTATACATGAAGCTGTGCAACAACAAACAGAACAACTTTTTGACAGCTTAGTAAAAGTGCGTAGAGACTTGCATGCTCATCCCGAGTTATCAGAGCAAGAGAAAAGAACATCCAAAAAAATAGAAGATTATTTAAAGGCATTAGGTTTAGAGGTTCACTCAAATATTGGAGGATATGGCGTAGTGGGAATATTAAAGACAGGTAAAGAAGGAAAGAGAATTGCGTGGCGTGCTGATATTGATGCATTACCTTCTCATAATCATGAGGTTAATAGTGCTACAGCTGAAAGTGAAGAAGCAAATCATGTTTGTGGACATGATGTTCATACAACAATAGCTTTAGGTATCGCCAATGTATTGACTAGCCTAAAAGGACAGCTTACAGGAACAATCTATTTTATATTTCAACCCTCAGAAGAGAATTTAAAAGGCGCAAAGGCAATGATGGATGATGGTTTGTTTGATATTATCAACCCAAGTGAAATTTATGCTCTACATGTTTCACCTATGCCTCAAGGAATTATTGCTACAAAACCTCAAAATCTATTTGCAGATTACAAAACTCTCAACATTTCATACAAGACAAATGACAAAAAAGATGAAATTATTGATTATACTAAAAACTTAGTATCAAAGATGCAAAATGTTGCATCAGATAGTAAATTTTGGGACAATAGAAATTTAATGGATGCCAATATTGGCTTAGGTAATTCTAATACAATATTTCAAAATTATATTACGATAGGTTCAAATGTCGGAGTTAAACAAACAGATGACAAAATAACAATACAATCAGCTATAAGTGCTAGTAGTACAAGTATTATAGATTCTGTTAGGGCAAATTTAAGAGCAAGTATTTTAAAGTCTGAATATGCAAAAGACTTGATAGATGTATTTTACTCTGATAGCATAGCACTTGTTTTGAATGACGAAAAACTAGCAAAACTATCTATCAATAGCATTAGTGAAATTTATGGGACAGACAAAGCACTTTCTTTATATGGTGTAATACCAGACGGACGTAGTGATGATTTTGCTTTGTTCCAAAAAGAAGTAACTGGAGTTTATTTTTTAATAGGAGCATCTAACTTCGAAAAGGGAATAATTTCAATGCCCCATTCTGCAAATTTTGCTGTTGATGAAAATTGTATCAAAACAGGAGTTAATTATTTTTCTTCCTTGCTGATAGAAAGACTTAAATGATACTAAAATAAGAATCAACCTATTTTAAGCAGGGGCATACGAATAGATGTCAAGTTAGACCAATGTAGAAGTAAAACTCACTTCTATGGAGTTGTTTAAGAATGGAAAAAAATACCTTTAATGAGGTATAGAGTGGATTTTAATTATTGTTTCTCGTTCAAGCATTCTGCTTGGACGTACTTTTTGGCTACGCCGACTTTCAGTTCGTCAGCATATGCTGACAAAACGGTAAACACAAGATGGAATCCTTATCTTGTCCCATAAAACTTTGAATTTTGGCTATTGTTT